>DAOVNE010000191.1 GCA_030630395.1 Candidatus Eiseniibacteriota bacterium | reverse complement strand
GGATTCATCTATTACATACATTTTCTCTGTCCTGGCTTTTAAAAAAACCAGTAAAGGAGCGGAAGATATGGGAGCGTGGAATTATATGGTTGATGACCTCACTTCGAAAGCGAGGTATTGGAGGTACGATGGTTGCTGCAAAGAGGAGAATTGTTCATGTGTTGTCCAACTCTGAGTGAACTTCCTCAGCCGCCTCAAGGCAAAATCAGCTGGTCCTGGACTGAAGAGACAACTCCTCTTCCAGACACTATGCCCTCTACTCTTTGCTCTTCGCACTCTCAAGCATTGCGAACGTCACGCCGGACGGATCAGTGAACAGACATATCCACGAGCCGCTCGGAATCTGCTGTGGCTCCTCAACGATCATGCCGCCCGCCTCGACAACGAGCTTCGCCTTCTCGTGGATGTCGTCCACCTGAACGTAGACGGCCATGAAGGGCAGGCGCGACTTGCGCAATGTGAAGATCCCACCGTCAACACCCTTCCCGTCGCGGCTCGTCTCGGCGCCATAGAGAACGCTGTCCGGATACTGCTCAAACTTCCAGTCGAAGATCTTCTCGAAGAATGCGATCGACTTCTCCGCGTCATGACACGCCAGTTCCCAGAACACGACAGGGTTCTTCATGTATGCCTCTAGGCACGTCACATGAGAGGGGTTACTTCCGATCGTCCTGCTTCCAGTAATCGAACTCAGGCTCAAAGCAGGTAGCGTCTATGTCGACGACTCGCTCCTGCACGAAGGCCTGTGCGTCGAAGATGGCCCTGTTGTACACTGTAGGAGCAAGCTCCTCGAGGAAGAAGTCCAGGAGGAGCCGCGCCTGCAGGTCACCGATCTCCTGCTCGAGCTTCTCATCGAAGTACTTCCGTATCGACTTCAGAGCCTGCTTGCTCGCATCATCACTCAGCTCAATGGCCACTGTGCCTCCTTCTCGACGACAGGAGATCCGACTACCGGTACATCGCTTTGATGGCACCCCAGCTCTTGGTCTCCACGGTCGTGCTGGTGCACGCGACGTCAAAGGCCCCGATGTAGCCGCCTGACGGTCCACTCGTGGCGCAGGGCGAGGTATCGTGCAGATGGAAGTCGTTCATCGTCACATCACAGAACAGCGGGTCGGCGCTGATGTTCCCGTATGACCCGGTGAGGTCCGGGATCGGCAGGGCATATGCCCCGCTGGACATGTCAAAGACATCACAGTTGAGGATGACCGGAACCGACGATGCGCCCGAGGCACTGAAGCCGTAGCCTCCACCGCTCGTGATGATGCACGCCACGATGTCCGGCAATAGAAGGCCGCTTGCGCTACCGCAGTGGATCGCGCCCCACTCGGACGTCGAATCGCCACCGTAGATCGTGCAGTTGGTGATGAGACCCGTGCAGCTGCTGGTACGAATCGATCCGCCTCTGTAACCGCAGGTGTTGTCCACGAATAGGCAGTGGTCGACCAAGAGGTCGCTCGCTTCCACTCCACACCCTCTGACTGCCCCGCCCTCGTGGCCGTGATTGCCATAGAACTCGCAAGCGTAGTACGACACGGTTGCGACATCATGCGTAGAAACAGCACCGCCCAGGCCTGATGTCGAATTCGAACGGAATGTGCAGCCCGTGAACGACGCGCTCTCACTCCACCGAAGGACGATCGCGCCCCCGTTGTCCGAGGACGAGTTGTCCTCGAAGAGGGTGTTCGTCACAGTAATGGGAGTGTCACTGGGACCGCTCCCCTCGCAGTAGATGGCCGCTCCGAGCTCGCTGTAATTGCGGCGGAACTCACAGTCTTCGATGATGATGGGTCCAGTAGTGTAGAGAGAAAGAGCGCTCTGACCGCTGTAGTCGGAGAACGTGCACCCTTGGACAGTCAACTCGGAATCTTCGATCCTGACGGCGGAGCCTCGCAGCTCCCGTTCTACGAACCTGCCGGAGCCATGGAACACGCAGTCCTTCAGCTCAACCTGCGCGCCGTCCACGGCGAGCGCGCCCTCACCGTGGAAGTCGCAGTCGGTGAAGACCGGACTCCCTCCATAAGTCGCCGCTCCCCAGTCGTTGTTCGAGTAGAACACGCAGCCGGTAACTTTCGGGGACGCGAAGACCGAGACGATACCCGGCCCGGCATTCTGGGTCAGCACCATGCTCTCAATGGTCACCGCGGTGCCGACCATACAAGTCACGCCGGCCGTGGCGCCACTCTGCACGGTGAATCCCCTGAGGATGGTGCCCTCGTCAACCGTCTTGTAAACTAGGATTCCCTGCGAGAAGGCGGTGGCGTCGATGATCGTAATCGCCGGACCAGCCTGCGAACGAAGCGTTATGGGGCCGCCGTACAACAGCACGGACTCACTGTAGATGCCGGGCGCCACAATGACGGTGTCACCCACGGCCGCCGCGTTGACGCCGGCCTGTATCGTTGGCTGCTCGGAAGGAACGTAGATTACGGCACTCGTCCCCCTGGCTGGAGCAAGGACCAGCACACTGAGAACCAGCAGCACTAGCAGTCTCTTCATGACTCACGCTCCTTCCGATGCACTGGCGGCAAGAGCCGCCGCACTCCCGTGAATCCGCAGTCTTCTCATCGAACAGATCGTGTCGTCCGGTCATCCTTTTGGATTGAACACTAAGATAGTAGCACGCGTGCTATATCGTGATCAAGGTCGTTGGTCACACGCCGCCTGCTGCCGAGGGTGGCGTTCGTGCCTACTCTCCGCCGGACTCGGACGCTGCCCGTACGGAGAGAGCCAGCTCGATGAAGTGCGCATCGATCCTGTCCGCGCCCCGGCGCTCGCCGTTGAAGGCTCGTATTAGCTCGATCAGACGCTCGGCCGACTCGTCTCTCAGGACGGCCTGAAGGGCCGAGTTGTATCCCGGCCAGGTCTGAGACCCCTCCCTGGGATCTCCGGAGCTGAGTCTGCCCTGTACTTCGCCCCAGTAGGTGTAGTTCTCGATCCCAGTCTCTTCCAGGAGTTCCATCACCTCGTCGTGCATCCCTGCGTAGTATGTCATGAACACGAGTTTCATGGCCTTGTCTCCTGCCTGCGCTCACGTCTGCCCATCAGCACAAGATACATCGTCGGAACGAGCACCAGAGTCACAACTGTCGCCACGAGCAATCCGCCCACCATGCTGACTCCAAGGGGCCTCCACATCTCGGACCCCTCCCCGCGACTCAGCGCCAACGGGAGCATGCCGAAGATCGTGGTCAAGGCCGTCATGAGAACCGGTCTCAGACGCCTGCGCCCCGCCGTCATGAGAGCCTCCACGATTCCCTGGCCTCGCCTCCGCATGATGTTGGTGTAATCGACCAACACGATTGCGTTGTTCACCACGATGCCCATGAGCATGATCATTCCGAGAAACGAGATCATGTTGAGGGTCGTCCCCGTCACCAGGAACGACCAGATCACGCCCACGATCGCGAATGGGATCGAGAACATCACTATGAACGGCCCCATGAACGACTCGAACTGCGCGGCCATCACTATGTAGACGAGTGCGATCGCGAGAATGAAGAGAACACCGAGGTCTCCAAACGACTCCTTCTGCTGCTCGGCCTCGCCCCCGAGCGTGACCGACACATCGCCCGGAATGTCGAGGCTCGCGATGATCGCGCGAACGCTGGGCGTGACGTCGCTGAGGCTCGCCCCGTAGAGCCCGGCTTGAACCTTGACGATCCGCTGCTGATCGAGGCGATTGATGACGGAGGGTCCGGTCCCGGGAACCACTTCCGCAACAGACGCGAGCGTCAGAACATGACCCGTCACTGACATGATAGGTAGATCCAGGATATCGTCTATCGACGCGCGTCGATCCTCGGCCACGCGCAGGACCACGTCCCACTCATCATCCCGATCGCTGAACATCGTCGCCTTCACACCGTGCACCTGTTCGCGGAGCGCTCCCGCAACGATGGCAGTGTTGACGCCGAGTGACGCCGCCTTTTCCCTGTCAATGATGACATGGAACTCCGGCTGGGGCTCTCCGCGGTCGATTCCCACGTCGACCGTGCCGGGAATCTTCCTTATCGCTTCCTCTATTTCCTCGGCGATGTCCTCAATCTCGTCCAGGTCGTCGCCCATGATATTGACGGTAACGGGGCTCTCGCCCCCTTTCATCGCGTGCTGCATCGGATTGCCTGCGATCACGGTCAACCTCAGGACGCTGGGAATGG
>DAOVNE010000056.1 GCA_030630395.1 Candidatus Eiseniibacteriota bacterium | reverse complement strand
CTGGCATCACTTGCGGTCCCGATGCTCGCCACATACGGCACGATCGAGGAAGCCGTGACGGTGCCGGTCGAGAACGCCCTGAACCTGTTGCGTGATGAGGCAACTCAGGCGCCAAGCGTGGAGAGCGCCATAATCGAAGATGCAAATCACTCGTACTGGGGGAAGGAAGCCGAGCTGGCCCGCGCGATCGCGGACTTCGTTGAACCGTAGGTTGGCCACAGGTTCGCGCGCCGTAGCGGAGCACGTCGAACCGGCGCCATTCACGTGTTCGAACAGCAGAAGAGGAAAACGATGACAGTCATCATCAAGGGGGGAAGGCTCATCACGGCGATCGATTCCTACACCGCTGATCTGTTGGTGGGTGATGGGAAGATCGCCGAGATCGGTGTCGATCTGGCAGTGCCTCCCGGTGCAGACGTCTACAACGCCACGGGGAAGCTCATCCTTCCCGGTATCATCGACGCGCACGTCCACGTCGACCTCGAACTGAGAGGGCATGCGTCCTCCGGCTTCCGCGCGACGACGCGGGAGGCTGCATTCGGCGGCGTCACATCGTTCCTCACGTACGTCACACCACGCAAGGGTGAAGGACTCATGGACGCAGTGGCCGCCCGCCAGGCACAGGCGGACGGGCAGTGCTACGTGGACTACGGTCTGCATGCGTCGCTCGTGCACTGGAATGACCGTGAGGGCGATGAGATTCCCCAGCTGATCGAGGCGGGCATCCCGTCCTTCAAGATGTACACCGTTTACTCAGATGCGGGGCTGTCGAGCAACGAGGACGAGCTGTACGAGGCGTTCCTCCTCGCCGGTCAACACGGTGGGCTGATCGAGGTGCACTGCGAGAACGAGTGGATGATCGAGAGCCGCATCACGCGGCTGGCGAATCAGGGAAGACTATCGGCGGCCGACCACGCAGAGAGCAGGCCAGGCTACGTTGAGGGAGAGGCCGTCGCTGCCGTCATCAGGGCAGCGTACAACGCCGGAGCTCCCGTCTATATCGTGCACGTCTCCTCAGGCGAGGCCGTACAGACGATAGCCGAGGCCGATGATCTGGGGATCGACATCTTCGCGGAGACCTGTCCGCATCTTCTGCTTCTGGATGAAGCGAAGCTCGCGGCCCCGGACGGCCAGCGTTTCGCAACCTGTCCACCAATCCGCTCCGAGGCTCACCGCGAGGAGCTCTGGGATGCTCTTGAGGAGGAACTCATCCAGGTCGTGGCAACCGACCACGCCGAGTTCATGGCCGAGGCCAAGGATGAGGGAAGAGAGGATTTCAGGAAGATACCGATGGGCGTTCCCGGCATCGGGACACTCCTACCGCTCATGTGGCAGTTCGGTGTTGTGGAGGGGAGACTCACGGAGAATGAACTGGTCGACATCTTGAGCACACGTCCCGCCGAGATCTTCGGATTCTGTCCGGAGAAGGGAACACTGTCGCTCGGGACTGATGCGGACATCGTCGTCTTCGACCCGGCTCTCGGCGTGACGATCTCACCGGAAGTTCTCCACGGATACACCGACTACTCACCCTACGAGGGGCTTGCGGTTACCGGCTGGCCCGTCTGCACGATGCTTCGCGGCAACTGGGTCGTGAAAGACCGCGAGCTCGTGGGAGACCACGAGCTCGGATCGTTCGTCAAACGCGGCAAGGTCTGTCAGCGACCGGGCCGGGCATAATCTCACCAGCTGTTCATCACTTGATGATCTGCGCTGAACTCTCTCCTGTTCATAGCTGCGGTTGTTCGTGGTTGCGACGCTACTTCAGGAGAACGACCCTGGCGGTCGCGCCTCCGTCCTCTGTCATCAGCTTCACGAAATATACGCCTGTCGCGATGTCATCACCAGATGAGTCTCTACCGAGCCACGTGATCTCGTGGTCGCCGGCGCTCCGCTCGCCTTCCTCGAGGACAGTGACAAGCCTACCGGATACATCGTAGACCGACAGCGAGACCACCGATGGCGATGGGAGGCTGTAACGAATCGTCGTCTTCGGATTGAGCGGGTTCGGGTAACACTCGAGACGAACCCGTGGCTCGAACGATCCCTCGGGAACGCCCGTAGAATCCGATGTGATCTGCGGCTGCACGGCCAGGCAGTTCGCGTTCGTCCCGCCTGCAACCACGAACGAGTCCTTGAGCGTATTGTCGGAGAGCTGGACGATATAGACCTTCGTCACAGCGGAGAGAAGTGTCCCGCCCGCGATGAACGCGAACCCCTCCGAGTCCAGAATGTCGACATCGCGCGGGTCGGCGTACTGCTCCAGGAACACCACCGTCGTCGACCAGTCGCTCGTATCGATCACGTATACGTTGGAGTCGTCCTCACAGGCGACGACGATTCTTGAGCCGTCGAGCGTCACGTCGATGCCCCACGGATCATCGCCGACGTCGATCGCGGTGACCTCGGCGAGCGTGGCCTGGTCTATGACTCGGACCTGGTCGGTCCCCCTGTCAGTGACGTAGATGTAGTCGCCGTCTGGGTCGACGACCAGCTGCCATAGGCTGTGGCCGATCTCCACCATCTGGATGATGTGCGATCCGTCCTCGGCGATCTCGTAGAGATACTTCCCGTACCAGTCGACCGCGTATATGTTCTTGCTGACCGGGTCCAGCGCGAGCTGCCCGGGGCTGGTATAGGTCCCGGGCGCACCGGAGATGCAAGGAAGCGTGTTGATAACGGCGTATGTCGCGGTGTCGACGACGTACAGGACGTCATCGTCGCGACTGCCGACCATGACGAACGAGCTGTCGTCCGAGAAGACGATGGAGTTGAGATGCTCCCCGACCGCGAAGCTGTGAGAGATTAGGTTCGTGGCCGTATCTATTACCACGATCCCATCACCACTGCCGCCCGAGATCCAGATCTCCGACCCGTCAGGCTTCATGGTGCAGTCGTATGCGTAGCCGGCGTCAGGGAGGAGATCGATGGGTGTGTCCTGCGAGTAGGTGTTCACGTCGAACGGGACACACGTTTCGGACGTCATGCAGGCTACGTAGCCGTCGTTGGCGCCCGAGAATGCGACGACCGGGAGGGAGAGAGACAGGACAGCCAGAGCCAGAAGGGATAGTGTTCTCATCTTAAGCACCTCCGCTCCATGCAGGTTGATTGGGCAGCGGGGCACCAGGAGGGTGTGGAGGCGGAGGCCCCACCAGGCAAGACTACAACATGGAGATTATATCATGCATGGGGTGCTGGCGCGAGCCTTTGGGGGTCACGCTGAATCCACGCACACCATGGACGCTACTGGAGCTTCAGGGCTCGAAACCCGTTGACATCCACGGGGGCTACATCTAGACTCATATGTTCGGAAAGTGCCCTTTGTTAGGGCACATTCCAGGGATTCGGGTGCGGTACAGGGTGTCGGCGCGGAGCGTGTCGGACCGTCGTCTTGGTTTATCCAGGAGCGCGAGATTGGCAGACGTCACGAAGATCCTGATGGGCGGAACCGTCTTCACGGGCGGATCCGAGCCCCTGGTCATCGAAGGCGGAGCGGTCGCGTTTAAGAGAGACCGGATCGTTGCCATAGGTCCAGTCTCGGAGGTCATTGACGCGCAGCGTGGCGCCGAGGTCATCGATGCGTCAGGCAAGCTGATCATGCCGGGGTTCATCAACGCGCATACACACCTCTACAGCGCACTGGCGCGTGGCCTCATGGCCGACATTGCACCGTCCGCCAACTTTGTCGAGATACTCGAACACCTCTGGTGGAAGCTCGATCGCGCCTTGACGCACGAGGACACCTGGTACTCGGCGGCGGCAGGCGCGCTTGATCTCGTGCGAAGCGGCACGACGACCATCATCGACCACCACGCGAGCCAGGTGAACATCATAGACAGCATGGCCAACGTCGCGGAGGCTCTCAGTGAGATCGGGATCCGCGCGAATCTCTGCTTCGAGATCTCCGACCGAGACGGAGAGACGAAGCGAGAGGAGGGACTCGCCGAGAGCGAGGCCCTTATCAGCGATATTGCAGCGGCGACGGAAGCATCGGACTCCGCAATCAGCCGTGCCCCGAACGATGGTGGCGACGGGGAGGGCGCGGGACTCCTGAGCGCAAGCGTAGGACTCCACGCGAGCTTCACGGTCGACGACGAGACCCTGGACCGCGCCGCGGGTATCGCAAAGGACGCGGGTGTCGGCTGTCACATACACGTCGCTGAGGACCGGGCCGATGTCGACGACAGCGTGAAGCGATCAGGGAAGCGTGTTGTCGAGCGACTGCACGAGCACGGCGTCCTGGGTCGGAACACCATCGCCGCACATTGCATTCATATCACCGAGCACGAGCGCGACATCCTGGTCGACACCGACACGATCGTCGTTCACAACGCGCAGTCGAACATGAACAACGCGGTCGGATGCGCCGACGTTCCCGGGATGCTTGAGGCGGGAGTCCTCGTCGGGCTCGGGACTGACGGATTCACCGGCAGCATGTTCGACGAGATGAAGGTGGCGAACCTGATTCACCGGCACGTGGCAGGCGACCCTCGGGTGGGGCACGACGTGGCCGAGAGGCTCTGCCTCAGGAACAACGGCGTGATCGGATCTCGTCTTGTGAACGGTACGGTAGGCGAACTCTCAGCCGGGGCGCTCGCTGACATCATCGTTCTCGACTACGATCCGCCGACGCCGCTCGAGGCGGCGAACTTCACGGGACACGTGATCTTCGGTCTGACCGGCTGGATGGTCGAGACCGTCATCATCGGCGGACGGGAGATCCTGCGCGACAGGGAGTTCATAACGGTTGATGCGACAGGCACGGCGGCGCGGGCGAGAGAACTCGCGCGCGATCTCTGGGATCGAATGTAGAGAATTGGGGAACGTGTGAGGGGAGCAAAGGTCATAGCGCTCGAGTGCGCGAAGTGTGGACGCGAGTACGCGCCGGACGAGGTCCGGTTCACGTGTACCGAATGCGGCGTGGATGGCATCCTCGATGTCCTCTACGACTACGACGATATCGCGTCGCGTTTCACAAGGGAGGATCTCGCGCGTTCGACCGAGCCATCCCACTGGCGCTATCTGCCGCTCATGCCGGTCGAGTCGCTTGAGCATGCGCCGGCGCTCCGCGTCGGCTGGACGCCCCTCTATCACCCGAAGGGTGTATTGGGGCTGTCCGAGCTCTACATCAAGGATGACAGCCTGAACCCTACCGCGTCTCTCAAGGACCGCGCGACCTCCGTCGCCATGGCGAGAGCGGCCGAGGAGGGTGTGCGTGCCGTGGCCGCGGCATCGACCGGTAATGCCGGCTGCTCGCTTGCGGGTTTCGCAGCGGCGGCCCAGGTGCCGTGTTACATCTTCGTTCCACGAACGGCCCCGCGCCCGAAGGTGGCGCAGCTCCTGGTCTACGGTGCGACCGTCTTCACCGTCGACGGAAGCTACGACGACGCCTTCGATCTCGCTAACAGGGCAATCGAGCGCTACGACTGGTACAACCGCTGTTGCGCCGTCAATCCGTACCTCGTCGAGGGCAAGAAGACGGTGGCCTTCGAGATCTGCGAGCAGCTCGACTTCCAGGCGCCCGACAAGGTCTTCGTTCCAGTCGGGGACGGCTGCATCATGAGCGGGACGTACAAGGGATTCGCGGAGTTCCTTAAGCTCGGGTTCATCGACCGGATGCCAGAGCTCATCGGCGTTCAGGCTGAGGGCGCAAGTCCCGTGAAGCGAGTGTTCGAGAGCGGAGGCGAACTCGTCCCGTGTTCCGCGTGCACGATCGCGGACAGCATCGCGGTCGGTCACCCCAGGAACTGGCGGAAGGCCGTCCGGGGAATCACGGCGAGCGGTGGGACGGTCATGACCGTGACCGATGACGAGATCATCGGCGCCATCCGAGAGCTTGCCGGGGCGACCGGCATCTTCGGTGAACCGGCCGGCGTGACGGCCTTCGCGGGCCTCACCAAGGCGGTGAGGGAGGGGACGGTCGGGCAGGACGAGAGGATAGCGGTACTCATGACCGGAAGCGGTCTCAAGGATACGGATGCTGCAATGAAGTCGGCGGGTGAACCGCTGGCGATAGGCCAGTCGCTGGACGATGTCGAGCGGGCCCTGGCAGGGTAGCTGGGCGTCCGCTCGATGAGCAGCGCCGAGGGCTCCCTGGAGATTGAACGGATGCAGGTTGTTCTCACAGTCAACGGCAGAATGCGGAAGGCGGAGGTCCCGCCCGCAACAACACTCCTTGAGCTTCTGCGCGAGCACCTGGGTCTCAGAGGAACCAAGTGTGGATGCGGGAATGGGGAGTGCGGCGCCTGCACCGTCATCCTGGACGGCGAACCGGTGACTTCGTGCATCGTCTTCGCCGCGCAGTGCGAGGGACGAGAGGTCCTGACGATAGAGGGACTGAGCAAAGAGAGCGGAGAGCTCGACCGCATTCAACAGGCTTTCATCGACGCAGGGGCCGTGCAGTGCGGGTATTGCACGCCCGGAATGATAATGTCGGCAGCAGCGCTTCTCTCGAAGAATCCGCATCCCTCGCGTGACGATATCGCGGTGGCGCTTGCGGGCAACCTGTGCAGATGCACCGGTTATGTGAAGATCGTGGACGCAGTCGAGGCGGCCTCACTCACGAATGAGTAGGCAGAGAGGACTGACGCATGGAGTATCTCGAAAGCAAGGACCTGATCTTCATCAGGCTTCATCAGGACGACGAGCTGTTCGATCGCCTGAGGGAAGTGTGTGTCGCCTGTGATGTCAAGGTGGGGGTGGTGCTGTCGGGAATCGGGATGCTGAAGCAGGCGGAGCTTAACTTCTTCAAAAAGCAGGGCGAGTATTCACAGGTGCTCTTTCCGGAACCGCTCGAGCTCGTATCACTGACAGGAAACATCATCTTCCAGGATGGAGAACACGCGTTTCATCTTCACGCCGTCCTGGCGCGCCCGAACAAGGAAGCGGTCGCCGGGCACCTCTCAAAGGGGAAGGTGAACGTAACGAACGAGATCGTCATTCTGAAATCGGATGCACCGCTTAGGCGCGAGCTTGATCCGGCAACAGGTCTCATGTCCCTACGTCTCAAATAGGAGAACACGATGAGTCCCACCCCAACAGAGCTGAGGGGCGTAGCCCAGGTCGTCCGTCGTGACATCCTCACGATGCTCCTGGAGGCCGGCTCCGGTCATCCCGGAGGATCGCTCTCAGCCACCGATATCATCACCGTTCTGTACTGGGAAGTAATGAACATCAGGCCCGACAGACCTGTGTGGGAAGAGCGGGACCGCTTCGTTCTCTCAAAGGCGCACGCTGCACCGGCTCTCTACGCCGCCCTTTCGCGCCGCGGCTACTTCGATGTGAGAGAACTCATGACCTTCCGGAAGATGAAGTCGAAGCTCCAGGGGTTCCCGGACATGCACAAGACGCTGGGCATAGACGCGTCGGTGGGTTCGCCGGGTCAGGGGCTCTCGATCGCCAACGGTCTTGCGATG
>DAOVNE010000299.1 GCA_030630395.1 Candidatus Eiseniibacteriota bacterium | reverse complement strand
TATCTCGTCGGGTCTCGAGGGGCGATTCGAACGGAGCGAGTAGAACGGAGCGGGCAGGACGGAACGAACAGGGCGAAGCGAGTAGGTGAGGGCCGGGAGACCGGTCCGTTATCCGGAGCAGCGTGTGACCGAGGCGAAGCATTGGACCAAGCTCGATGACGGGCGCATCGAGTGCGAACTCTGTCCTCAGAGATGCCGTATCCCCGACACGGGGCACGGGATCTGTCTCGGCAGGGTGAACCGGGGAGGCACGCTCTACGCGGACAACTACGGACAGTGTGTGACCGTGTCGATGGACCCGGTCGAGAAGAAGCCGCTCTTTCACTTCTGCCCGGGACGCCAGGTGCTCTCCGCAGCCTGTAACGGCTGCAATCTGAGATGCGAATTCTGTCAGAACTGGACGATCTCACAAGCGCCGGCGGCCACGGATCCTATTTCGCCTGAGGAACTGGTGCGCGCCGCCCTCAAGAACGACTCGTTCGGCATCGCATACACGTACACCGAACCGCTCGTCTGGTTCGAGTACATTCTCGACACGGGCGCGCTCGCACACGAGCGGGGACTCAAGAACATCCTCGTCACGAACGGAATCATCAACGAAGAGCCGCTTCTGGAACTCCTTCCAGTCATTGACGCGATGAACGTCGACCTCAAGTCGATGCACGATGACTTCTACAAACGCTACTGTCATGTCAACGGTGCTGAGGCTGTCAGAAGGACGATTCAGCTGGCGGCCACGCGCGTACATCTCGAGGTCACGAATCTCATCATTCCGGGTCTCAACGATTCGGATGAGGAACTCCACGAGATGGTCGATTTCCTTGCCGCCATCTCTCCTGTAATCCCGCTTCACCTCTCACGCTACTTCCCGACCTACAAGATGAAGATCCCGGCAACGCCGATCGAGACACTCGAGCGCGCCTACAGGATTGCCAGTGAGAAGCTCCAGTATGTTTACCTGGGGAATGCCGACAGCAGCGAGGCATCGGAGGACACGCGTTGCCCCAAGTGCGGACACGTGCTTGTCTCGCGGACAGGCTACGCCACAGATGTTGGCGGTGTTTCGGACGGGGCGTGCGCGAGCTGCGGCAGAAAGACAGACTTCGTGTGGTGCGATTGACTGAAGGGCTTGGGGGGTCATGCGGCCTAGGACCGAACGACATATCATGACGCCGGCAGACAGACTGCTGCTTCTCCTCATGGTGGCGGCAGCGCTTCTGCTGTTCGTCCTTCCGCTCGACGGGGGGCGGGAGAGAGGCGGTTCCGTGGTCGTCGAGGGCGCCGGTGGGTTTGAGGAGACGATGAGTCTCACGGAGGACGGTGAGCTGGTTGTCCCGGGGCCCAAGGGAGACACCATCGTCATGGTGGAGGCGGGGCGGGTCAGGATAGATTCATCCCCCTGCAGGCAGCACATCTGCGTCGGGATGGGCAGAATCAGCGCCCCCGGCAGCAGCATTGTGTGTGTCCCCAATCAAGTTGTAGTGACGGTTTTGGGGGAAGGACGGCCGGCCATCGACGCGGTCACAAGGTAGATGAGGAACCCTGCGAACAGAGTGGCCAGGCTTGGGATGCTGCTGGCGGCCTCCCTGGTGCTTCATGTGCTGGAGAGCACGCTGCCGCTGCCTCTGCCGTTCGTGAGGCTGGGACTAGCGAACATCGTCACCGTCTATGCTATCATTGCGATGGGCGTAGGCGACGCCATGATCCTGACCGTTCTGAGGGTTGGAGTGTCATCTCTCCTGGTCGGGACATTCTTAAGTCCATCGTTCGCCATGGCGCTCTCCGGTGGTGTCGCCGCGACACTCGCGATGTGGGTCACCTTCAGGCTCGCGACCCCGCCGCTCGGAGTCGTCGGCGTGAGTCTCATGGGCGCGCTCTTTCACAATCTGGCCCAGCTGAGCGTCGTCGCGATCCTCTTCACGGGGCCCGGGCCTGCCGCGCGGTTCGTGCCGGTCGCCGTACTCATGGCTGCTGTCGCCGGTCTCGGCACGGGGCTCGTCGCGCTCTTCGCGCTCAGGAGGATCGATAGAGGAGGATTCGTAGGTGATTGAGACAGGCATTGTAGTGTCGGCCGAGAGTGAGGCAGCAGTCGTCAGCATGCCGACGTCCGGTGGGTGCAAGAACTGCGGAATCTGCATCGTCGGAGAGGACGGACACGACGTTCTTCTGCTCGCCAGAAACGGGATCGGCGCAGATCAGGGGGACACGGTCGATATCGAGATCAGCAGCGGCAAGGTTGTGGCGGCTGCGTTCATTATCTACATGGTACCCGTCTTCCTGACGATCCTGGGGTTCGTGGTTGGGAACTGGATCACGGGTGGGGCCGAAGAGGCGGTGCTGCCGATTGTGCTGGCAGTGATTTTCCTGGTTGTATCGTTTGCCGGAGTCGCGCTGTATGATTCCAGAGTGAGAAAGACAGAGACACACGAAGCCACGGTTGTGCGCATTCTGTCACCCGACGAGGTGAATGAGCGCAACAAGTCGATTCACGATACGGGATAGGGGAGTAGGCTTTGCCTAAGAAGAAGACGACAACAGATGAACAACTGAAGGACATGCTGAACCGAGCGGCCGAACTGGCCCTCTCGAGGAAGGCTGAAGGCGTGATGGCCCTCGATCTGAGGGGGCTGACCACGAGCTGCGACTATTTCCTGATCTGCCATGGCAAGAGCGGCGTTCAGGTCGGCGCCATCGCGGAGGCCATAGCCAGGGGATTGAGGGACGACGGCGACCGTGTCTGGCACACGGAGGGCGCGGAAGCGAAGCAGTGGATCCTTCTCGACTACGTTGATATCGTGATCCACGTCTTCGACCGGGAGCGTCGCGACTACTACCGGCTCGAGGACCTGTGGGGTGATGCGCC
>DAOVNE010000189.1 GCA_030630395.1 Candidatus Eiseniibacteriota bacterium | reverse complement strand
CGCGGCCGAGCTTGACGAGCGTGGTGGCATCGTAGTCAGACTGGAGGACGGGACTGAGCGGCGCTTTGAGCCCCGAGCGGGCGTCAGCCTGGGGCTGAGGGATTCACCTTGACACGGGTTGAGGAATTGCTGTATTTTGGCTAAGAGTTTGCTACTTAGCCGAATAAGGCTAAGAAGCCAGAATTAGCTGAATAAGGCTAAGAAGCCAGAATTAGCCTAATAAGGCTAAGAAGTCGAAATTAGCCTAATAAGGCTAACTAGATGAGAAGGGCCGATTATGGAGAAGACCACTGATCAGACATTCGTGGCTGTGATAGGGGATCTGTGCGGATCCCGGCAGGCGGCTGACCGTCAGCGAACGCAGGTTCGCCTTGAGCAGGCCATGGCGCGCGTGAACGAGGTCTTCGCCGGTGACCTCACGGCAGGCTTCTTGGTAACGCTCGGCGATGAGTTCCAGGGGCTTCTACCCATACCAGACAAGGTCATGGACATCATCGCGGAGCTGGAGTCGGCGCTGACTGGGATACCGGTGAGATACGGGATCGGTATCGGCACACTGATGACGCCGATCAAGCGGACAGCCGTAGGGATGGACGGTCCGTGCTTCCACCTCGCGCGGGACGCGGTTGAGCGGGGGAAACGTGAGAACCGTTGGATTACGGTCGCCGGATTCGGGGAGGTCCGTGACAAAGCCATGAACGGTGTCTTGAACCTCATGGGCGCCGTCAGGGGCCAGTGGACGGAGATACAGGCGGAGACCTTTCATGCCGCCCGCACCGCCGGCAAGCAGAAGCAGGTAGCGGAGGCTCGGAACGTCGCTGAATCGACAGTCAGCAGGTCGCTCAAGTCCGCTCACCATGATCCCATGATTGAGGCCGAGGCAATCGTAGTACATCTTCTCGAGGGTGGAGTCGTGGAATGAACCTCGGCATGGAGACCTTCATAGGCAGCAATGCCGGCGTGCTTCTCGTTCTGCTCGTGGGCGGACACATGCTGGCTGATTTCCTCGTGCAGACTGAGACTGTTGCCAAAGGCAAGGAGACAAGCGCCCACGCACTTCTCAAACATGGGTTCGAGACGTTCTTGACGCACGCGGCTCTCCTTCTTCCGTACTGGAGTGCGGGCGTGCTCCTGGGCGTCGTGGCACTCGCCGTCGCTCACACGCTTGCGGACCGGGTGAGGCACGCTCTTGAGAAAGGGATTGCCGAGAGAGCACTTCCCGGGTTCCTGCTCGATCAGCTTGCGCACATCGCCATCGCGGTGTTCCTCTGGTGCCTCTTCGTGCGGTCCGGTGTGCACGAGGATTCAGCCGTCTGGTTCTCGCGGGACGTGGCGGCTGTGACTGTGAAGGTGCTGGTCGTTGCCGCCGGCTACGCGTTCTGCTGGAAGGGCGGTACCGCCGTTGTGAGGAAGCTCCTGGCTCGCTATCCTCGGGTGCTTCCCAAGACAACAGAGCAAGCAGGGCGAGCCGAGTACGCGATGGGGCGTACGATCGGAGTGCTCGAGCGGTTTATCATCTTCACGCTGGTGCTGTTTGGACAGTGGGGGGCGCTGGGGTTCGTGATAGCGGCGAAATCGATCGCACGATTCAAGGAGCTGGAAGACCAGTCGTTCGCGGACTACTATCTTATGGGAACGCTGACGAGCGTGTTCTGCGCTATAGTAGTGGGGATCATCGTGAGAGCCATCATCTGAGATCTGGAAGCGCACGGCGCGACTTGAGAGGACATGACTGATGCTCCTGGCAATCGACGTTGGAAACACCAACACGGTCCTCGGGTTCCTCAGTGGAACGGACGTGCTCGGCAGCTGGCGCGTCGCCACGAATCGCATGCAGACCCCTGACGAACTCGGGTTTCGGGTGAATGAGATCTGCGATATGGCCTGCGGTGGACTCGAGGAGATCGAGGGCGTCGTGATCTGCTCCGTTGTTCCTCCGCTGACCTCGGCATACGTCCGCATGTCGAAGAACCTGCTGAAACTTCCACCGGTCGTCCTGAGATCCGACACCGATATCGACATCACGATCGACTACTATGATCCCACCGAGGTCGGCGCAGATAGACTGGCGAACGCGGTGGCGGTGCACGAACTGATAGGTGGTCCAGTCATTGTCGTCGATTTTGGGACGGCGACGACATTCGATGTGATAACCGCCGATGGTCACTACCGTGGCGGCGCGATCGCCCCCGGCATCGCGACCTCGAGCGAGAATCTCTTCCGCCGCGCGGCGCTTCTTCACGGTGTGGAGATGGAGACCCCCGAGACCGTGATCGGCCGCTCGACGAGCGAGTCGCTCAGGGCAGGGATACTCTACGGCGCCGTCGGTCAGGTGGATGAGATTGTCACACGAATGATCGCGGAGTGGGGGGAAGACCCGGCCGTCATAGCCACAGGTGGGTTGGCCGAGACGATCGGACCTCTGTCGAAGACCATCACCCGCGTGGAGCCCTACCTGACCCTGATGGGGCTCGGGATCATCTACAGCAGAGTGGCCGGGTAGTGACCTGAAAAATCCCTTGCATCAGATTCGCTGTTGAACTAGATTAGCACTCTGTAATCAAGAGTGCTAGTACCTGTGGGAGACCATATCCTACGTCGTCAAGGAGGGAACAGATGGCTGCGAAGAAGAAGATGAACATCAAGCCGCTGGCCAATCGCGTGCTGGTCAAGAGGCTGGAAGAGGATCTGCAGAAGACAGCCGGCGGGATCATTGTGCCGGATACTGCCATGGAGAAGCCTCAGAGAGGCAAGGTCGTCGCTATGGGTCCGGGTCGCATGAACGAGGAAGGGAAGCGGATCAAGATGGACGTCAAGGTCGGCGACGACATTCTCTTCGGTAAGTGGTCGGGCAGCGAGATCTCAATCGATGGTGATGAGTTCCTCTTCATGAAGGACGACGACATCCTGGCCGTTCTCTAGCAGCCTGAAAAGGCAGCGGAAGGGCCATCCAGTAGGAGCGAGTAGCATGGCTAAGCAGGTTGAGTTTGATGCGGCAGCGCGAGAGCATCTTCGCAGAGGGGTAGACAAGCTCGCAGATGCCGTTCGTGTCACACTGGGACCGAGGGGACGCAACGTCGTTCTCGACAAGAAGTATGGTTCCCCTGTCATCACAAATGACGGTGTGACGATTGCGAAGGAGATCGATCTGGCAGAGCCCTACGAGAACATGGGCGCCCAGATGCTGAAGGAAGTCGCCACGAAGACCGCCGACGCGGCCGGCGACGGCACGACGACCGCCATCGTGCTGGCTCAGTCGATGGTTGCCGAAGGCCTCAGGAACGTGACGGCCGGCGCGAACCCGATGTACCTCAAGCGCGGAATCGAGAAGGCCGTGGATAAGGCCATTTCGGAGCTGAAGGGCCAGTCCAGGGACGTCCGGAGCAGCAAGGACATCGCACAGGTCGCCACCGTGTCCGCCAACAGCGACACGGAGGTCGGCGGGCTTATCGCGAGCGCCATGGAGCAGGTCGGCAAGGACGGCGTCATTACGATAGAGGAAGCGAAGAGCATCGAGACGTCGCTTGAGGTCGTTGAGGGCATGCAGTTCGACCGGGGCTATCTCTCACCGTACTTCGTCAATGACGCGGAGCGGATGGAGGTCGTGCTGGATGACGCCTACATCCTCATTCACGATAAGAAGCTGTCGGCAATGAAGGACCTCGTGCCGATTCTCGAGAAGATCGCTCAGCAGGGCAAGCCTTTCCTGATTGTGGCGGAGGACGTGGAGGGCGAGGCGCTGGCTACACTCGTCGTCAACAAGCTCCGTGGCACGATCAACGGTGCCGCGGTCAAGGCGCCGGGCTTCGGGGATCGCCGGAAGGCGATGCTCGAGGACATGGCGGTTCTGACGGGTGCTACCGTCATCGCTGAGGAGAAGGGGCTGAAGCTTGAGAACGTCCAGCTCAAGGATCTCGGACGTGCCAAGCGCCTCCTGATAGATAAGGACAACACCACGATCGTGCAGGGCGAAGGCAAGGTGTCCGCCATCAAGGGCAGGATCGAGCAGATACGCGGGGAGATCGAGCGTTCGACGTCCGACTACGACATCGAGAAGCTGCAGGAGCGGCTCGCCCGCCTGGCCGGCGGCGTGGCCGTCGTCCACGTAGGAGCGGCGACTGAGATCTCCATGAAAGAGAAGAAGATGCGTGTCGAGGACGCCCTGAACGCGACTCGCGCTGCAGTGGAGGAGGG
>DAOVNE010000050.1 GCA_030630395.1 Candidatus Eiseniibacteriota bacterium | reverse complement strand
AGCGTGACCACGGGCTTCTCGCCGGGTCCTGCGCAGCCGGCCAGAAGAGCGACAACCACGAACAGCAAAGCCGCTGCGGTCAGTCTCCTCATCGTCCTGCTCCTTTCGCTCCCGGAACGGGCTCCCACCGCACCCACGTCGAGCCTATTCCTTTGTGCTGTCAGAAGTTAGCCATACCAAAAGAGCCCGCTCTCGGGCTCACACATCTGTTTCACAAGTTAGCACACCCAATGAACACCTTCAACACCTTTCTCCCCACCCCGAGAGCCTCGCGCCGGTCCCGCGGTGACTCAAAGCAGACGGTCAATCCCGATGTGGCCGTGAACTCGAGCGGCACCTCGCTTGCCTCCAATACTCGCTTGATATGCCCAGGCTTCGGCGTCTTCGACAGCGAGAACCGCGCCTCGATCCGCCCACGGACAGTGGTGATCTCCTCAACACCAGCCGCCACGCATGCGAGTTTGAGGGCCTGTACATCCAGGAGCGCGTCAACTTCCCCGGGCGGCCGCCCGAAGCGATCCGCGAGTTCGCCCCGAAGTTCCTCCAGGGCCTCCTCGTCGGCGGTGTCTCGCATCTGCTTGTAGACGCTGAGCTTCATATCGTTGTCTGCCAGGTAGCTGTCCGGAATATATGCATCTACCTTGATATTAATCACGGGCTCCCGCCTCTCCTCCACCACTTCACCCTTCTGCTCCCTGACCGCCCCGCGCAACAGGCGAGCATACAGGTTGAAGCCGATGGCGAGCATGTGGCCGTGCTGCTCGGCCCCCAGGATGTTCCCGGCTCCGCGGATCTCAAGATCACGCATGGCAAGCTTGTAGCCCGATGACAGATCCGTGAACTCCTGGATGGCAGCGAGCCTCCTTCTTGCCACTGGTGTTATGTTCCTGTCGTTCGGCACAAGCAGATAGGCGTACGCGCGATGATCAGACCGCCCGACCCGTCCGCGCAGCTGATAGAGCTGAGCGAGACCGAAGCGGTCGGCACGATTCACGATAATCGTGTTCACGTTCGGAATGTCCAACCCGGACTCGATGATCATGCTGCACACAAGGACGTCTATCTTCCCGTCGAGGAAGTTGAGCATCACAGTCTCGAGCTGACGCTCCGGCATCTGTCCATGGCCGACATCAATGACAACGTCTGGCAGCCTCTGGCGCAAATGGGACGCCATCGCCTCGATGGTCTGGACGCGGTTGTGCACGAAGTAGACCTGCCCTCCGCGGTCCACCTCGCGCATGATCGCTTCCTCGATGAGATCGTCGTCGAACGGCGCGATCTCCGTCCTGACGGGAAGCCGGTCCCTTGGGGGTGTCGCGATTATCGACATGTCGCGTGCGCCCATGATCGACATATGGAGTGTTCTGGGTATGGGTGTAGCCGTCATCGTCAGCACATCGACCGTCTTCCGCAGCCGCTGGATCGACTCCTTGTGAAGAACACCGAACTGCTGTTCCTCATCGATGATCAGGAGGCCCAGATCCTTGAACTTGACGTCCTTCTGGATGAGCCGGTGTGTTCCTATGAGAACGTCCACCTTCCCCTCCGCCAGCCATCCCAGGATGTCCTCCTGCTCCTTGCCGGTCCGGAAACGCGACAGCACATCGACGAGCACGGGGTACTCTGCGAACCGATCCCGGAAGGTGATCAGGTGCTGCTGCGCCAGGATGGTGGTGGGAACTAGTACGGCAACCTGTCTTCCGGATATGATCGCCTTGAAGGCGGCGCGCATTGCGACTTCTGTCTTCCCGAATCCGACGTCTCCGCAGATCAGTCGATCCATCGGCTTCCGCGACTCCATGTCGCGCTTTATGTCCTCGGTGGCGGTGAGCTGATCGGCTGTCTCTTCATATATGAACGACGCCTCGAGCTCCCGCTGCCAGATTGTGTCCTCGGGGAAGGCCGACCCGGGGAGGGCCTTCCTGGCGGCGTAGAGTGCGAGAAGCTCCCTGGCGAGCTTCTCCACTGCCTGCTTGGCATGCGCCTTGGTCTTCTGCCACGCGACGCCACCAAGTTTGTTCAGACGAGGGTTCTTTTCCTCTTTCCCGACATACTTCTGCAACCTGTCGATCTCATCGGTCGGCACGTAGAGCCGTCCGCTCTCGGCGTATTCGACGATGACGCAGTCGATGAACCTCCCATCGGCCTCGACACGGTCAATGCCCACGTAGCGCCCGATGCCGTGGTTGATGTGTACGACGTAGTCTCCCTCTTCGAGCGCCTCGAAGCTCGATATGGGCGCCCCACCACGGAACTTCCTGCGTCTTCTGCGTCTGTATCGATCGAAGATGTCGTGGTCTGTGTAGACGACCAGACCCGCATCGTACATCGAGAAGCCCCTCTCGAGGCTACCGAGCTCGAGCGCCACATCGGTGGCGGTCTCGCCGAGAAGCTCCGACAGTCTGGTTGCCTGGCCGCGGTTGTCGCACATGACGAAGACCTGATTGAGCCCCGAGAGCTCGCTCAAGTGCTTCCTCAGGCTCTCCATGTCCGAGCCGAACGACTCCTGTCGCTTCGACCTCACATTGATGTGAGGTAGGTCCTCAAGTGCCCTGCTTCTGATGAGCCCCATGGCGACGAGCGGTCGATCACCAAGGCGGGCTATGAGCCTGTCGAACGGGACAAGAAGTGACTCGGGCTCGCACAGGGGCATCCGCTCGTGCTTGTCCATGTAGATCTTCGCGGCCTCGAGCGAAATCTGCTCCGCCCTGTCCCAGATCTCATCCTCTCTGATCATGATGATGCCGGCATCTTCGGGCAGGTAGTCGGAGAGCGTCTCCGCATCGGGGTGAATGATGGGGATGTACTGCTCGACTCCCTCGAAGTAGAACTTCTCCTCCAGGCAGTTCAGGAGGTGGTCTCTGTCCTCGGAATCGACCGGGTGCGCCTTCCTGAGACTATGTGCCAACTCCCCGGCCCCCTCACTCAAGAGAGCAACCTCCCGACGGGGCAGGATGACGGCTTCCTCGAGTTCCCTGACCGACCGCTGCGTGTAGACCTCAAACTGGCGAATCGATGCGACAACATCACCCTCGAGTTCGATTCTTATGGGATCGTCATATCCGAATGGAAGCACGTCCACAATGCCCCCGCGGATGCTGAACTCACCGGACTGCTCGACCATTCTGACTCTGCGATATCCCATATCCGCCATGCCGCGCGCGAACCCCTGGGTGGACAGGGATCCGCCGAGCGTGATCTGCATTGTGGCGTCGGCCAGAAGACGGCGAGAGAGGGTCCTCTGCATCATGGCCTTGGGTGTGGTCACGACGACGAGAGATTCGCCCTGAAGGAGCTTGTTCAGCGTGACGAGTCTGGTCTCGGTGATTGTGGAGAGTGGGGAACGACGTTCGTATGGAAGCGTCTCCCACTCGCTGAAGAGCTTCACGACTCCGTCGCCCAGGTAGGTCACGAGATCGTCGTAGATGTGCTCCGCATCGGACAGGCCCGGCGCGACAACGACCCAGACGTGAGGGAATCGCTTCCTGAGCACGGCCGCAAGAAGAGTCTTCGCCGACCCCATGAGGCCGCCTACCCAGAGCCGGTTGTCCCCATCGACGATCCTCCGGGTGATCCGCTCGAACGGCTCAGCCTTGACCGCCAGCTCGACTATCCTTCTACCCGGCATCGGTTCCTCTCTCCGCGAACCTCGGGCGCGCGATGTACATCTCGAGGGCCAGAAGCATGAGTGCAATGTAGACGAATGCCCGCCAGAGCTCTCGCCCATGCCTTGCCACGAGAATCTCCTCTTCGAGCGCGGCTCCGACCTCAATCACCGTGATCTCAAGTGGATCGAGGAGTTCAGCCAGACTCGCCTCGTCCACTGCTTCCAGATCTGATTCCTGCTCCGGTAGATTGACAGCTCCCAGCGCGTGGAGTTCGCCGCTCTGAGTGAACTCATAGATCCCAGTCTGGTTGACGCGGCGAAGAACAGCGCCACCTCGCGGGCCGGATATCCTGACGGCCGGTTCCTCACTGCCATCGGGCAGGAGAACGACAGGTGCACCCGAGTGCGATGGGGCATAAGGAACCGCAAGATCGCCGCCGACTACGCAGTCGAGCTCGCGCGCGGCCGGCTCCGCGAGCCTTCCCGCAATCCTGTGAAGCAGAGGCACCAGTAGTCCGCTTCGGGGGATATCGCTCCACGCCGGATCGATGCCGGTGTAAAGAAGAGCCGCGGCACCTCCCACGGGGGGTGTCGTCGCGACCATCGCCGGGCCCACGCCCGGCATCTCCATGATCTCGTCTGCTCCGTCGATTTTCACGCGGAGCGCTTTTCTGACGGCCACGTCATCGATCAGCCGGTCTCCAAACACGAGTCCCGTGAGAAGCGGGTGACCGGCCGAGACCGGAGCCAACCTCATGCCGCCCCGTCTCTCGACCGGACCGATGATGGCGCCGCCGGCAAGGAGAGGAAGAAGTTCCGTGTTCCAGTATCGGATATCCGTCCCGTCACCAAGAACCGCCAGGACGCCCCCTCCACCTGTGAGGTGTCGCTCGATCCAGCGCTCACCGGCGTCATCAAGCCTGTCGATATCCGCCAGTACGACCACGGGGAAGCGGCCCTGTTCCTGGTGCGCCAGTGCACCGGCCGTCAAGACCACGGGATGGAATCGCTCGCCGCGACGGGTCGGATCGAGTGCACGCTCGATGTAGTACGAGTCATCTCGCTCGCCAATGCGCCCACTGCCCCCGGGCGCACCCACGCGCCCACTGCTCCCGGGCGCGCCCACGCTGCCACCGCTTTGGGCCGTGCCGTTACCCCGCACGACCAGAACCTCAATGCGTTCCTCGGGGCGAATGACGAAGTAGCGTCGGTTGTCCGCATCGAGAACATCCGTCGGGATCTCGATCCAGCCCGAGTGCCACTCGTTCACATCCACGGCCGTCGAGAATGCGGCGCTCGCCGTGGCATGGGCGTCGATTGCCGCACCCGTCTGCCCGACCTGGACGCCGTCGACGAAGAGACGGACTGGAATGTCACACGGTCTCGCACCGAAGTTTCGCGTCTCAGCAACGATCCCATACATCCCACGAGTGCCGCCGTAGCGTCTCTCTACGCATACGGCCGTGACCGCGCAGTTGCCGGTCGGCCCGGTGACGGGGATGAGGTAGCCGCGCACCCGCTTCCCAGCCATCTCGGCCGGCGATCCAGGCTCGGCGCTCGTCTCAACCAGCGAGCCAACCTCGCTCTCCCACCCGGTTCGCTGCATGTCGCCGATGATGTATAGCTCGCGATTCAGGTTGTGCGACTCTGCAAGGTACCCAAGCGCCGCCGTCACCGCACGCCGGTAGTCGGTGCCTGCCTCAGTCGGCTCGAGAGCCGAGAGCTCGGCATCGAGCACGTCGGGGCTGAACGTGCCGTCCCCAATCACAACCTCTGTGGGTGATGACGCGGTGAGGAGGAACGTCTCGTCTCCACTGGACAGAAGTTCTGCAATCGCGCGCACCCTCGCCACTGCCTCGGTGAAGAGGACGCCGCCATTCGTTCGCCGCGACATGCTCGAGCTGTCATCAATCACGATCGCGACCGATGTCCTTGCGTGACTCGAGACACCGCCATCAAGCGCTCCCCGCAGAGTCGGCCTCGCGATCGCGAGTGCGACGAAGAGCAGAATCAGGCTCCTAATAATGAGAAGCAGGATCTGCCGGATGCGAACCCGACGTATCTTCTTCCTCTCAAGCTGCTTGAGGAATCGGATCGAGCTGAAGTCGATCGCATCCACGCGCCGCCTGCTGATCATGTGGATGATCAGCGGAAGTAGAGCCGCGAAGGCGGTGAAAAGAAACGCTGTGTTGAGAAACGTGAATCCCACGTGTGTCCCCGTCGGTTGTCCGTGCCGCAGAGCCTCGGGCGATCCGTTGGCTCTTCTACCCTAGTCGCTTCCGCTTCTCCAGATACGAGAAGAGCGCCCGGTCGTACGGTGTTGATGTCAGCACCGGCACGTAGTCGATCCGGCTCTCCGCGCACTCGCGCCTGAGCCGCGCCGTCCACTCCCCGACCGCGTCGAGATAGTCTCGCCTAATGGCCAAGGGTTCAGTTGTTATCGTCTCCCCTGTCTCCATGTCACGGAACGTGGCGTCCGTCTCGAACGTGAACTCCGCCTCACGCGGGTCGAGCACGTGGAAGACGATGACCTCGTGCTTCATGTGCCGGAAGTGCTTGAGACCGGGAATGACCTTGTCCGGGTCGTCGAGAAGATCGGAGATGAGAATGACCAGGCCGCGTCGCTTCATCCGCTTGGCCAACTCGTGGAGCACCTCGCCGATTCCTGTTGTTGACGATGCCTCCGTCTTGTCGAGTTCCGAGAGAAGCATGTGGAGCTGCCTCGGATTGGAGCGGGGCGGCACGAACTCCCTGATGCTCTTATCGAACACCAGGAGACCGGCCGAGTCCTGTTGCTTCAGCATGAGATAGGTGAGCGCGGCGGCCAGGTAGCTCCCGTACTCAAGCTTCGTGATCCGGTCCTCCCCGTATCCCATCGATGCGCTCGCGTCGAGCAGGATGTAGCCGCGGAGATTCGTCTCCTCCTCGTACTCCTTGATGTAGAAGCGGTCGGTCTTGCCGAAGACCTTCCAGTCGATGTGCTTGAGCGGATCCCCGGGCATGTACTGCCTGTGCTCCGCGAACTCCACGCTGAATCCCTTGTACGGGCTCCGATGAAGACCCGTGACGAAGCCCTCCACGACAAGCCTCGCCCTAAGCTCCATGGTGGCAAGCTTTGAGACGACGGTTGGATCGAGGAAGCGTCTGTAGGATTCGTCGGGCATCGTTGGTCTCCAGCTGGAAAGCACCCCTCAGGCGGCTATCGCCGGCTACGTACAGCTAGGCCGCATCTGCCACCAGGCGGTCGACTATGTCCGACGCGGAAACGCCGTCAGCCTCAGCATTGAAATTCGTAACGATGCGGTGCCTGAGAACCGACCCTGCGACGGCCCTCACGTCCTCCGTCTCGGGTGCATACTTCCCATTGAGCACCGCGCGCGTCTTTGCACCCAGGATGAGATACTGCGAGGCTCGTGGGCCGGCGCCCCAACTCACCCAGTTCCGGATGTAGTCAGGTGAGTCTTCGGTCGGCCGCGTGCTGCGCGCCAGCTTCACCGCGAAGTCGAGGGTGTGATCGGGAACCGGTACTCGACGGATGAGCTTCTGAAGTCGCTGGATATCATCTCCGTTCAGCACTTTCTCAAGTTCGGGGACGTAGGCGCTGGTTGTCGATTCAACGATCTCCTTCTCCTCTGCCTCGCTCGGGTAGTCCACGTGGATGCTGAACATGAAACGATCGAGCTGCGCCTCGGGAAGCGGATAGGTTCCCTCCAGCTCGATCGGGTTCTGGGTAGCGAGCACGAAGAATGGAAGTGCGAGGGCGTGGGTGTTGCCGCCCGCCGAGACCTCCTTCTCCTGCATCGCCTGGAGGAGTGCTGCCTGTGTCTTCGGAGGCGTTCTGTTGATCTCATCCGCCAGAACTATGTTCGCGAAGACGGGTCCCTTGATGAACTTGAAGTCCCTCGCATGGGTCGCCGGATCCTCCTCGATGATGTCCGTGCCGGTGATGTCGGACGGCATGAGGTCGGGCGTGAACTGGATCCGCT
>DAOVNE010000278.1 GCA_030630395.1 Candidatus Eiseniibacteriota bacterium | reverse complement strand
GGGGTCGGATCTCAGACCGAGAGGAGGAAGTAATGGCGAGATCCTATGAGATGGCCATCATCTTCGACCCGACGCTCGATGAGGCCGGGGTGGAGCAGATGATGGCGAAGATCGATGAGATGGTGAAGAGCGAGGGTGGGACGATCGACAAGTGGGACCGGTGGCCAAAGAGACGGCTTGCTTTCGAGATCAAGAAGCACACGGAAGGTCACTACGCCTTTCTGAGCTTCAATGCCGAACCGTCTGCTATCGCGAAGCTCGTGCCTGTACTTCGTCTAGAGGAGAGGGTCCTCAGGCACATGACGATCAACATGGACGAATGGCTGGGCAAGTAGGACGGCCGTTTCCCACTCACGGAGGAATTAATGCCAAAGCGCCAGTATCAGAGCAAGTTCTGCCGTCTCTGCCAGGACAAGGTGGTGCGCGTGGACTACAAGGACGAGAAGCGGCTAGCGCGTTTCGTCACGGAGCAGGGGAAAATGGTCCCCCGCAGAGTAACGGGCACATGTGGCCGGCACCAGAGACAGCTTGCAGAGGCGATCAAGCGTGCCAGGTTCATGGGGTTGTTGCCGTACGTGGGCAGACATCACAGACATGGGTAGCCAGACAGGACGGCAGTCTCGAGGAGGACAGCGATGAAGGTCATTCTAACACAGGATGTCCCGAGACTCGGTTCTGAAGGTGATCTGGTCACCGTGAAGAACGGGTACGGGAGGAATTTTCTCATACCGACGGGCAAGGCCATGGCGGCAACCGATGCCAATATGGCCAGGCTCAAGGACATGGCGAACCTGAAGGACCTGCGTGTCCGGAAGGACTCGCGTGAAGCCAGGGTTGTGGCGGATCGACTTGCCGGAGTCTCCTGCACGGTGCGTGTGCAGGCCGACGAGGGTGACAAGCTCTATGGTTCCGTTGGGCCGAGGGAGATAGCCACGGCACTCGAGGATCAGGGGTTGGAGATCGATCAGGCTTCGATCGTCATGGACGAACACATCAAGATGCTGGGAGTGTTCCCGGTAACGATTCATCTCTTCAAGGACGTTGACGCTGAGATCAAGGTGTGGGTCATCAGGGAATAGGTGGACCATCCCCGGTTCAAGGAGCGGAAAAGCGCTCCATTTGTGATACCGGTCAGCAGTCGAGGAGGAACGAATGCTAAAGAAGACACTGCCGGCCTTCTTGTCGGCGCTCCTTGTCGTATCCCTTCTTGTTTCCGGATGCGGTGGGGGCGGGCAAGGGAAGACAGTTGCCCGGGTCGGTGGTACGAGCATCACGGCGAATGAGCTCCAAGCCAGATTCGCGGAGCTGCCCCCGTTCACACAGCAGCAGTTCTCCGGTCCTGAGGGACTCATGGACTTCCTGGATCGCGTGATCGAGGAGGAGGTGCTGTACCAGGCTGCCAAGCGTGCGGGCTACGACAGTGACCCCACGGTTCTGAGAACCGTCGAAGCGGTAGAACGCCGGTCCATGATTCAGGCGTTCTACAAGGAGGAGATCGAGGGTGTAGTGACCGTCTCGGAGGAGAAGATCCTGGCGTACTTCGAGGAGCACCCGGAGCAGTTCAAGCAGCGCGGCCGGATCAAGTTCAGGCATATCCTGTCGGACACTCAGGCAGAGGCCAGAGAAGCGCGCAACCGGGTGATCGGGGGGCAGGATTTCGCGTCCGTTGCGCGGGAGCTTTCCAGGGACCAGGGCTCACGTGAAGCCGGCGGGCTTGTCAACGCCCTGAACCAGGGCGACTCGCTTCCGAGCGCCGGAATGTCGGCGGCATTTGTCTCCAGCCTTTTTGAGGGTGTTGTCGGACAGATCTCGGAACCGCTACGCTCCGACAGGGGATGGCACACGGTCATGATCGAGGAACTGCGGCAGGAAGGTGTGAAGCCGCTGGACGAGGTGCGCGAGAAAATCGCCAGCAGCCTCAAGCCGGCTGAAGCACGGGAGTACTACCTCGAGATGCTCGAAGAGCTGAAGGTGGAGCTCAACGTTACGGTGAATGAAGAGGTCTTCAGAAGGCAGCCGCGTACCGAGGAAGAGCTCTTCACACTGGCGCAGAACACCGAGGACCCGATCGCGAGACTCGGGTACTACTCAGAGCTGGTCTTCCAGTTCCCCGACGGTGAGCACGCTGATGAGGCGCAGTTCATGGTGGGCTTCATTCAGGCCGAGGAGATCGGGAATTTCGAGGCGGCGAGAAATGCGCTTGAGCGACTCCTCGAGAAGTACCCGGACTCTGAGCTGAGAGAGTCAGCGGAGTGGATGATCGAGAACATGGGCAAAGAGACACCGCCCCTTGAGGAAGGCAACTAAGCCTCCTCCAAGTAGCTGCGCTCGGCTCCACTGAGCAGAGGACTGACACATGTACCCCGTCGTTGCAGTGACGGCCATCTTTGCGGTCACCTACTACTTCATCGTCACTGAGAGGATCAATAGAACCACAGTGGCCCTGGCAGGCGCACTCGCTGTGCTGCTCCTGCCGGGGCTTGCGCTTACCCAGGAAGAGGCCGTCGGCTTCATCGATTTCAACACCCTCGGCCTCCTCGTGGGA
The DNA here is from genome assembly GCA_030630395.1 of Candidatus Eiseniibacteriota bacterium. GTDB lineage: Bacteria > Joyebacterota > Joyebacteria > Joyebacterales > Joyebacteraceae > Joyebacterum. The sequence goes on along the minus strand of DAOVNE010000278.1, from coordinate 554 downwards.
ATGATGCTCATCGTAGCCGTGCTCAAGAGGACGGGTGTATTCCGATACCTGGCACTCAAGGTGGCGCAGCAGGGTCGCGGGCGGGTTTTCCTCATATTCGCAGGGTTCGGAGCGATAACGGCTGTGGCGTCGGCTTTCATCGACAACGTCACCACGGTCCTCATGATCGTTCCGGTCATCTACCTCATAGCCGATCTCATGGGCAAGAGCGCCGTGCCATTCCTCGTGATGGAGATCATCATGGCGAACATCGGCGGCATGGCCACAATGATCGGCGATCCGCCCAACATTCTCATAGGAAGTCGCGCGCTCATTCCGCCACTCGGGGAACACCTGACATTCATGGATTTCATGATCCACCTCGGTCCCCTGGTGCTGATCTGTCTCGTGGTCGCGATCATCTATCTGCGTTTTTGGAGTGGCCGTGACTTCTTCAGTCCGCCTGATGAGAAGAAGATGGTCGCTCTCGCATCGATGGATGCGGAACAGGCGATAAAGGACCGTGGACTCCTCAAGAGATCTGGTGGCGTTCTCGGGCTGGTTCTTCTCGGGTT
>DAOVNE010000087.1 GCA_030630395.1 Candidatus Eiseniibacteriota bacterium | reverse complement strand
GAGAGTGCTCAGGGATATGTCTCTCGATATCTGCCCCCCGAGAGCGAACGATATCTCACCCGTCTCCTCAGACACGACTACGACCAGCGCATCGGTCTCCTCAGTCAGGCCAACGCCCGCACGGTGTCTCGTGCCAAGCGTGTGCACGTAGTAGGGATTCTGAGAGAGAGGCAGCGTGCATCTGGCCGCGACGATCTGGTCGCCGCTCACGATGACGGCGCCGTCATGAAGCGGTGTCAGTGGTGTGAAGATTGATACGAGCAGACTTGAGACGACGGGCGCATTGAGCATCACACCTGTCTGGTAGTAGTTCATGAGCCGGGCCTCGCGCTCGATGACTATGAGCGCGCCGGTCTTCTTTGCAGCCATCGCCTTTACAGCGGAGACGATGGCGTCTATTGATTCGTGGACCTTGAGCTTCACGAACGGCCTCAGGAATCGACTGTGCCCCATCTGGGCAAGCATCCTCCTGAGTTCCTCCTGGAACAGAATGACGAAGATGATGGCCCAGAGTCCCTTGAGCCCGGACATGAGCCAGTTCAGAGCGTCAAACTCAATCCAGCGGGCTATGAAGCCGACGACGACGATGACGAACAGACCCACGAACATCTGCATGGCGCGTCTGCCGCGCAGCAGCATGAGAAGCTGATAGATGACGAACGCGACGACCGCGATGTCGATGACGTCGATTATGATTCTTGAGCCGGTCACTCAGGTCAGCTCCGTTCAATGGGAGATGCGATGCAGGCCTCGACCATTCTCACGGCTCGCACCACGGGTTTGACATCGTGCACCCTGACCAACCTTGCACCCTGCGCGACAGCGTACGCCGTCGCAGCAAGCGTCCCCTCAAGCCTCTCATCGACCGCCAGATCCAGAACCTTGCCGATGAAGCTCTTCCTCGATGGCCCGACAAGAATCGGTGCTCCAAGCACCTTGAGTTCGGGAAGCCGCCTCAAGATGGTGAGGTTGTGCTCCGTAGTCTTCCCGAATCCAATCCCGGGGTCAACGACAATCTGGTCATCACCGATCCCGGCCGCACGAGCTCGCTTGATTGCATCACTCAGTACGCCGGCGATCTCGCCCATGAGATCGTCGTATCGAGGCGCCTCCTGCATGTTGAGAGGCGAGCCCTGCATATGCATGAGAATACAGGCGGCCCCAAATCCCGCAGTGACTCCCGCGATCTCGGGATCGAAGGAGAACGCAGAGATGTCGTTCACGATTGCGGCGCCCGCCTCGAGCGCCTCGGCGGCCACACGTGAGCGGTACGTATCCACCGAGATCGGACCCGGCCATTCCTCACTGAGGGCCTCAATCACCGGCACCACACGTTTAAGTTCCTCATCCTCGGAGACAGGCTCGGAGCCGGGCCTCGATGACTGCCCGCCGATGTCGATCACGTCCGCTCCATCCTCGATGAGGGTCAGAGCATGAGCCGCTGCCTCAGTCGGGTTCAGGTAGAGGCCGCCATCCGAGAAAGAATCCGGAGTTACGTTCACAATACCCACTACGTGCACGCGCTTGCCGATGTCCAGTGCGAAATCCCTGGCGCGCAGCGTTGGTATTCCGGGCGCGCGCATGGCCCTCGTGATCTCAGCGATTCGCTCGCCGAGGGCCGGGAGATCAAACGGCTGAAAAGAGAGGCGCTCAACCAGCCGGTTCATCTGAAGAGGGGTTCCCATGATGAGCACATCACTGGATTCGACTGCATGCGTCAGCACATGCTGATGCACCGCAGCCTCACCACCCAGGGAGAGCATCTGTTGCTTGAGGATATGCGCGACGGGGACCGTAACGCCCGTGACCTTGATGACAAGAGTCTCAGCCTTGTCCCTCATTGCGTCTATCCCACCGTCGCAGACGCCAATGGCCCGCATCTCGCGGGTTGCGTCCTCGCGCGAACGAATGAGGATTACGCGTGGGGAGAGGGTGTCGGCCATGGCTACCCTTGAGCTTCGCTCTGATTGGAGTCGTCCGTGTCTCCGTCAGCCTCGCTCTGACTGGAGTCGTCCGCACTTGTCACTTTGCCGAAGAGTGCATCGACGTCTGCACCCGTGAGTGTCTCACGCTCCAACAGGGCGCTCGCGAGGAGATCGAGTCTGTCTCTGTTCTCCCTAAGGAGCTTGCGTGCCCTCACGAGAGCCTCACTCACCAGACGCTTGATCTCTTCATCGATGATGACGGCGGTGGCCTCACTGATCTCCTTCGACCGTGCGATCTCACGACCCAGGAATATCTGGCGTTCCTCCCGACCGAATGTGACCGGGCCGAGCGCGTCGCTCATGCCCCATTCGCACACCATCTGGCGGGCCAGGTCCGTTGCGACATGAAGATCCTGTGCAGCTCCCGTCGTGACCTCGTCGAAGGCGATCTCCTCGGCAGCGCGTCCACCGAGAGCGTTGGCGAGGGTGTCGAGGCAGTAGTTTCTGGGCCAGCTGTGGCGTTCGTCAACCGGCAGGAAATGCGTCACACCGAGTGTGTGCCCACGCGGGATGATAGTGACCTTGTGAATGGGGTCGGATCCCGGGATCAGCCAGCTCACGAGGGCGTGACCCGCCTCATGGTAGGCGGTGTTCCTTATCTCCTCCTTGGTCAGGATGACACTCCTCCGCTCCGTGCCGAGCATCACCTTGTCCTTCGCGTCCTCGAAATTGCTCATCATCACTGCGTCCTGGTCCGCACGCGCCGCGAGAAGTGCGGCCTCATTCACGAGGTTCGCAAGATCGGCGCCGGAGAGCCCAGGTGTACCCCGGGCGATAATCCCGTAGTCCACGTCTTCGCCGACCGTTACGTCCTTCGCGCTGACCTTCAGGATTCCCTCTCTGCCCCGGAAGTCCGGACGATCTATGACTATCTGACGGTCAAAACGTCCCGGTCTCAGAAGCGCAGGGTCGAGCACATCCGGACGGTTGGTGGCAGCCAGGAGGATGACGCCCTCGTTGGACTCGAAGCCATCCATCTCAACCAGAAGCTGGTTCAGGGTCTGCTCGCGCTCATCGTGGCCTCCGCCCAGTCCGGCGCCCCTTGTGCGCCCGACGGCATCCATCTCGTCAATGAATATGATACAGGGCGCGTTTGCCTTGCCCTGCTCAAAGAGGTCACGCACACGCGAGGCTCCTACACCAACGAACATCTCAACGAAGTCCGATCCACTGATGGAAAGGAAGGGAACAGAGGCCTCTCCCGCAACGGCCTTCGCCAGGAGTGTCTTGCCGGTGCCGGGAGGTCCAATAAGAAGCGCGCCCTTGGGGATCTTCCCACCGAGGCGCTGGAACTTCTGGGGTTCCTTCAAGAACTCAACGATCTCCTGGAGTTCCTGTTTGGCCTCCGGCAGCCCCGCGACATCATCGAATGTCACGTTCGGTCTGTCTTCCGTGAGAAGTCGAGCGTTGCTCTTTCCGAAACTGAAGGCCTTCCCGGGGCCCGAGCCGCCGCGCATCGACCTCATGATGAAGATCCAGAAGGCGATGATGACGGCGATGGGGAGGACGGAGAAGAGGATGCCGCCCCAGTTCGTGGCAGGGGCCTCTCCGGACAGGACAGCGTCGGGGCTCTTCTCCTCGACGATGTGGACGAAATCCGGATCCTCGACCAGAAGCCACGAGCGGAAGAACGTGAACTGCACCTCCTGGCCGTTCTCATACAGCACAGCAGGAGTGGACAGCTCGCCGACGACGAGGCGTCCATCGACGGAAATGGAGGCGATATTGGCGTTCAGTACCTCTTCCATCAGCCTCGTGTACTTGATCTCGACATCGGTCGGCCGGTTCTGGACGTACATCTGCCAGCCGACAATGCCCACAAAGATGAGGAGTATCCACATCAGGAATGGGCTGCGTGTCGGTCTCGGCGCCGACTTCAGCTTCCGCTGGAGGTCCTCGCCCCGGCTGCGGCGGTCACCTCCGCTCTGATCGGGTCTGTCGCCCGGGCGTTTCTTGTCATCAGATGGCATATCGCACCTACTCTCAGGGTATTTCTTCTTCCTCAATGATGCCTATGTAAGAGAGGTTCCTGTACTTCTGGGCCAGGTCGAGTCCGTACCCGATAACGAACTTGTCGGGAACCACGAATCCGACGTAGTCCAACGGGATCTCCACCTCTCTGCGCCCGCGGCGGTCCAGGAGCGTACATATCTTGACGCTCTTCGGGTGCCGGGTCTTGAGGTTCTCGATGATGTAGCGAAGCGTGTGCCCCGTGTCTATGATGTCTTCGACGATAAGGATGTGCCTGTCCTCGATGTTGAGCGAGAGGTCCTCCAGGATTCTCACGACACCACTCGACACGGTTCCATCGCCGTAGCTCGAGACCTCCATGAAGTCGATCTCGATCGGGATACTGATAGCTCTCACGAGATCGGCAAGGAAGATGAACCCGCCCTTGAGAACGCTCACCATGATCGGAGGATCATCCTGGTAGTCCTTGGAGATGCGAATCCCCAATTCCTCGACTCTCTCCGCTATCTGTTCCTTCGTGAGCAGCACCTTACCTATCTTCAGTTTCCGCCTCCGTAGAATGGACGCTTATCGTGAGAACCCGCTTCGTCTTCTCGGTAACCGGCGCCGCATCGGCGCGCCTCATTCCGACGACCCAGAGAATCCCGTCGTCGTTGCAGATAAGAGGAACAGCTTCGCGGAAGGTCCAGGCGATCTTCTCGTCGATGAAGAACCCCTTGAGCGTTTTGGTTCCTTCCATCCCGAACGGCTTGAACCTATCACCATGGCGACGAGGTCGCACCGTCAGAGGCAGAGAGAGCTCATCAAGGTCGAAGTACACGGTATCGGACTCGCGTGAGAACTCGATCGTGCCGAGGTCCTCACGAGGAATGACAAGCGAGCGAATCTCCAGGCGTGCTTCCGGGAATGCTGCCGAGCCGGGGACGGGAAGCTCAGTCGTGGGGATCTTCGGCGGCCCGTCACCCTGCGAGAACACGATGTTACCGTGGTCGAGGCGCACCCGCACGCCACCAGGCAGTTCCGCCGCCCCGCGAACCTCTCCGCGGGCGGCAAGTGTGAGGACGTTCTCAACGTGCTTGAAGGCAAGAGCCGTCAAGTCGGGTCGCAAATCTCCAACCACTCGCCTCACGACGCTCCGTCTCAGACTCACATCGTAGCCCGCGAACGTCCCTGAATCAAGGGCCATCTGGCCTATCGTGGAGCTCTTGACAACCCTGAGGAGCGCATCATCAGTCAGGCGGTCGTAGTGGTCCCTAACGCCACTCATCATGGCTCCCAGGTTGACAAGGGAGCGGCCGATGCTTGGGTTGTAGGTCTCAAGAACCGGAAGGAGTTCATGTCGGACGCGATTGCGCGTGTAATCGGTCCCGAGATTGCTGCTGTCGGTGCGGTAGTCGAGGTCTCGCTCGTCGAGATACGTCATGATCTCCGAGCGCCAAATGTCCAGGATCGGACGGATGATCACGCCGCCTCTCTTCGGTGGTATGCCTGCCAGTCCCTGTGGCCCCGCACCCCTCAGAATGCGCATCAGAACCGTCTCGGACTGATCGTCGGCATTGTGTCCGAAGGCTATTCGCTGGCAGTACTCGAGCTTGGATGTCTTCACGAGGAAACGGTAGCGTATCATGCGCGCCGCTTCCTGCTTCGACATCGCGTTCGAGAGAAGGAACCGGGGCACGTCCTCGCGGTCGGTGAAACAGGGGAGACCCAGTCTTGCGGCCAGGTCCTCGACGAACTCAGCATCGGCGGCGGATTCATCGCCGCGGAACTGGTGGTCCAGGTGCGCGACCTTGAGTTCAAAACCGAGTTCGTCCTGCAGGCCGGCCAGGACATGGAGCATGAAGACGGAGTCCGGTCCACCCGAGACGGCCGCGAGAACGCCGTCGCGAGGGGAGATCATCCCGTGACGATGGATCGCGTCGCGTATCCGTTCTGTGACAGCCGGCATGAAGCCCTCCCGTCTATCGTTCCTAAGAAGTCGGCCCTCCACGCATCACAACGCCGGGAGGGCCGAATCTGGTAGCGGTGCAGGGATTCGAACCCCGGACACGCGGATTATGATTCCGCTGCTCTAACCGACTGAGCTACACCGCCTTAGTCCTTCGCCGGGTGGACGTTGCCACCACAGGTTCATAGCACATAAGAATAATAGCCAAATACGGGCGTCCGGTCAACCTCTCGTGAATCGCCCTAGCTAGCCGTGATTTCGGCAACGCCAAGGAGGTCCAGGTCCGTGTCCGTCTTCTCCTCCCAGGTCACTGAGAGGGGCGTGAGCTTCATCTCATTGCAGATGGCGGCTACCATGCAGTCGGTCTCTCCAGACACGAGAGCGACCACGGCCTCATGGCCCATACGGCTG
>DAOVNE010000118.1 GCA_030630395.1 Candidatus Eiseniibacteriota bacterium | reverse complement strand
TCTCATTCTCGATCGGTTCGAGGAGCTCACCGGCGGCAGGGTGTATCACATCTACATCTGGCCGGGCGGCGTGCGGAGGGACTTCCCGGAGGGGTTCGAAGACAGGCTGGTCTCCACGCTCCATTCCATCGGAGGCTGTGTTCCGGATTACGATGCGACGTTCTTCAACAACCGGCTCTTCGCGGACAGGGCGGAGGGCATAGGCGTCGTCACGAGAGAAGATGCCCTCGCGATGGGCGCGGTCGGGCAGGTCTTGAGGGCGACGGGTGTGGACGACGATGTCAGGAAGATCGATCCGTACGCAGCGTATGACAAGGTGCCCTGGGACGTTCACACCAGCGAAGACGGCGATGCGTACTCGAGGATCTGGATCGTACGGAATGAGATGATCGAGAGCGTTCACATGATCTTCAAGCTCCTGGACGCGATGCCCAAGGGTGAGGTATACAACAGAGTTCCGAACCCGTTCAAGTGGCGCATTCCGGAGGGCGAGACGTATGTGCGCTGCGAGTCATCGCGCGGGGAACTCGGGCTCTATCTCGTGAGCGACGGTGGGGACAAGCCGTACAGGGTTCATTTCAGGACGCCTTCCTATACGCACGGACTCACGATCCTCGAGAAGGCGCTCAAGGGAGCGAGCATCTCCGACGTGGGTAATATCATGATAAGCCTCTACGTCGTGGCCCCGGAGATAGACAGGTAGCCGTCCAGTCAGGGAGAGAACGAGAACAATGGCCAAAGGCAGCTTGCTCAGTTCGTTCAAGGTAGCCAGGTTTCTTTTCAAGAAGCCTAAGACTCTCAGGTATCCGTTCGAGAAGAAGGAGCCCGCTCTGAGGTACAGGGGCTTCCACCTGAACGATTGGGACAAGTGCACCGGATGCGGGAACTGCGTGGACATCTGCCCGAACACGGCGATAGAGATGATCGAGGTTCCCGATCTTGAGGTCGGCCCGGGCGAGAAGAACGAACGCCCGAAGCTCGACTACGGCAGGTGCTGTTTCTGCGGTCTGTGCATCGATATCTGCCCGCCGGGTTCGCTCAGGCTCTCCAGGGACTACTTCCATATCCACTTCGATACGGATACCTTCGTCTTCACGCCGAAGGATGAGAAGACCGACGAGGGGACGTTTCTCCCGGACGAGAACTACTCGATCATGAAGGCGAGCCTCACGCACCGGAAGCAGGACTACGAAGGCTTCTCGTCCGACCTCTCGTACGCGCTCTTTGAGCCCGAGCGCGTCCCCATGCCGGAGATCCCGCCCGCTGAGAGGACGCTCTCCTTCATCGAGCAGGTCGTGGGTTACAACAGGGAACAGGCGGTGCGCGAGGCCGAGCGGTGTCTGGAGTGCCGGCTCTGCGAGGAAGCCTGTCCGGCTCACATGAAGATCTCGGACTACATTGGGGCCATCTACAACGGCGATCCGGAGGAGTCACTCCGGAAGATATACGAGGACAACCCTATTCCGTCGATCTGCGGGCGCGTCTGCATGAAGCACTGCGAGGACGCGTGCTCGCTCACGTTGAGGGGCGAGCCGTTGGCGATCAGATGGCTCAAGAGGTATACGGCCGACACGATCCAGGACTTCAAGTCAACTCTCGAGCAGCAGCCGGGCGAGCCGACCGGGAAGAAGGTGGCGGTCATCGGAGCGGGCCCCGGCGGGCTCTCGGTGGCGTATTTCTTGAGGCTCATGGGTGACGACGTCGTTGTGTTCGACGAGCTTTCTGGTGGCGGTGGTGTGATACGCATTGGGCCGCCCAGGTACAGGCTGCCCCTGGAGAGCATCGAGAAGGATGCGGATCATGTTGCGTCACTCGGTGTGGAGTTCCGGTACAACACGAAGGTGGGAACGGACGTGCGTTTCCAGGAGCTGCTCGATGAGTATAACGCCGTCTATCTCGGCATCGGTCTGACCGTGAGCCGCTCCACGAGAGTTGAGAATGCGGACAAGTGCGGGCTCGCGCTCGACTTCCTAAGGAAAAACAAGACGGAGTCCATGAGCAAGGTCACGAAAGAAGTCATCGTGATCGGTGGCGGCAACGTGGCGATGGACGTCGCGAGGGAGGCCCTCAGGCTTCAGCACATGCAATACCCAGGGGAGAAGGTCGTAACGCGCATGGCCTCGCTCGAGGACTGGGATGAGCTGCCAGCGACCCAGGAGGAGATAGAGGAGACCCGTGAAGAGGCGGTCGAGTTCAATCCCGCGTGGGGTCCGAAGAAGGTCCTGCTCGACGACGCCGGCAACGTGAGCGGACTCCTGTGCATGAAGGTGAAGTCCGTGTTCGATGATGAGGGGAAATTCGCGCCTACGTTCTTTGAGGACCAGGAGATGGTGCTCAATGGGACGACCATCATCGAGGCCATCGGACAGGGATCGGACTTCTCGTTCCTTCCCGAGGATATGCTTGAGAAACTCCGATTCAATGAGATGCGAAAAGTCAGCGTTGACGAGAACGGCATGACCTCGCTCCCTGGAGTCTTTGCCGGAGGGGACATCGTCAACACGAACCTGGATGCAGTCACCGCGATTGCCGACGCCAAGATCGCGTCGGAAGGCATCCACAAGTGGATGACCCGCCCCCGGTAGTTGTGCCACTCCCCACACCGCCGCACCGACTGCGGCCGTTTCAGAACCCGACACACATAGCTCATCACGACGCCGCTTGGTAAACGCATAGGTGTGTGGTATTGTCATGCTAGTAGTTCGTCTATGACTTATGGCTGTGGATTCGTGAGGGAGGGACAATGCGCTGCTACAAGGTTCTCATCATCGTTGTTCTGGCAATGGTCTTTGCTGCGCCGGCATTCGCGCAGATCGGCGAGGACTTCGGTGATGCACCGGATCCGGGCTATCCGACGTACGCCGCGAGCAATGGCGCCTTTCATGCGTTCACTCTGGCGTACAAGATGGGGCAGCTCATCGATGGCGAACAGGACGGCCAGCCGGACTCGGCGTCCACGGGTGACGACCTCATGACATCGGATGACGAAGACGGTGTGACGTTCACAACGAATCTGACCCCAGGCAGCACAGCCAGCGTTGCGATTGACATGACCACATGTCAATCGGGAGGCTACATCGACGCGTGGATCGACTTCGGCTACGACGGCAGTTGGGTCGAGGCGGGCGACCAGATTCTGTTCAGCGCGTGGGCGCCCCCGGGTGTGTCGACGGTCTTCAACTTCCCGGTGCCGGCCATGGCCGTACCCGGGCTCACGTACTCGCGCTTCCGCATGAGTTCGAACGGCGGTCTGACTTTCACCGGCGCGGCGATGGACGGAGAGGTCGAGGACCATCTTGTCCTGATCGACAATGGTATCGAAGAGTGGAAGTGGGAGCAGAGACCGGACCTCAGCACGACGGGCATTGACATCAATGCTTCGGATAATCCTCCGAATCCCTTCGTTCTCGCTGACGACTTCCTCTGTGAGGCGCCTGGGCGACTCACACACATCGATGTCTGGGGATCGTGGCTCGGTGACAATCTGCCGTTCGGAGGGGATCCGACGGCGGTTGAGTTCATCCTGAGTATCCATGAGGATATCCCAGCGGATGAGAGCCCCACGGGCTACAGCATGCCGGGTGAGCTTCTGTGGCTCTGGATCTTCATGCCGGGGGAGTTCACGGCCGACGTCTGGCAAGGCGGGATCGAGGAAGGCTGGATGGATCCACCGGAGCAGTATATGTTCCCGGCCGACTGGACCTGCTGGCTCTACTCGTTCGACATTCCGGCTGGGGGAGCGTTCCACCAGGTCGGCACGCCGGATTCCGCGATCGTCTATTGGCTGGATGTCCAGGCAAGACCGCTCGACGCGGAGACTCTATTCGGTTGGAAGACGACGCTCGACCACTGGAACGATGACGCGGTCTGGGGCATGGGCATGGAGCCGTACATGGGTCCGTGGGAGGAACTCATCTACCCACCGATGCATGAGATGGCCGGACAATCGATCGACCTGGCTTTCCGGCTCGACATGACGTCCGGAACTGACGTTCCGGACGAGGTCACGCCGATGCAGCACGGCTTGCGCCAGAACGTGCCGAACCCGTTCAATCCGAAGACGACCATCCACTACGAGGTTCCGGCGGATGGCAGTCACGTGACCATCGAGGTCTACGATGTCTCAGGTAGGCTCGTGGCGACACTCGTTGACGGTTTCGAGCCCGAGGGCGAGCGGACTGTCACATGGGATGGACTCAACTCGAACGGCGAGCAGATGGCCACCGGCGTCTACTTCTACCGCATGAAGGCCGACGGCATCGAGTCCAGCAAGAAGATGCTGCTTCTGAAATAGGACTGCGGTTGAGGCACGACCGCAGGTGATGCATGCTGCCGACTGAGGCGAGTTCGACCGCAGTCGCGGTCTGGAGCTACAGCCGCAGCTAGCAGAGGCGGGCAGGATTGAACCCCGTGGGGGCTCGGTTCTGCCCGCCTTGTCTTGTGCGCCAGTGGCGGCGGTGGCGAACCCCATGCTGATGTGGTACCGTCAGCGAACTGCTGTCAACGTGAGGTGATTGCGCACTGGCTCTGGAGCAAAGGAGAATCCATGAGGACTGCTAACCGTGTGAAGACATCGGTCGTTGCTGCCGCATTCGTCGTTGTGGCCTCCGTCCCGGCCACAGCTATCACGTACGTTGTGAGTGCGGATGGTCTCGGGGACTATCCGACCATCCAGGCCGCGGTCGATGTGGCGGTCGACGGGGACACCATCGAGCTGACCGACGAGACATTCACCGGCGACGGCAACCGGGACATCGTGGTGCCGTCGGTGAGCGTGCTGATACGGTCACAGGGTGGTGATCCGACTGCCTGCATCATCGACTGCCAAGGGAGCGCGCGCGACGAGCACCGCGGGTTCCACTTCACGTCGACCGGGAGCGGCACGGCCCGGCTCCAGGACATCGGGATCATGAACGGGTACGTGACGACGGATGGTGGTGGAGGGATCTGGATCCAGGGCGCAGATTCTGATCTGGTCAACTGCATCGTGTACCAGTGCACGGCGGTGGGCGGCGTCAGATATGGCGGAGGTCTCTACGTGAGTAACATGGGCGGCCCCTGGGTTCAGGACTGCATCTTCACAGGCAACACCGGGGACTACGGTGGAGGCGTTGCCGTGAGTGGCGGGGGCGGCTTCTACGAGAGGTGCGCGATCATCGACAACGAGGCGACCAGCATCGCGGGCGGCCTCTACGTATCCGCTGTTGGCACAACGGAGTTCAGCGATTGCGAGATCGTGAGCAATACGGCACTGAGGGCCGGCGGCGTGCGGATGTCGGGCTTCCAGCCGCTTCTGACGGACTGTGACATCAGTCGGAACGAGGCGACCACGAACTACGCCGGCGGCCTCTGGCTCCAGGCCGGCTCCGCCGTCGGATGCACCATTGTCGACAATGCTACGTCCCACGTGGGCGG
>DAOVNE010000320.1 GCA_030630395.1 Candidatus Eiseniibacteriota bacterium | reverse complement strand
CTCGTCACGGAACTTCGTCTGGATCTGATAGAGCGTGAACGGAAGCTGGCGATACGAGCGCACCTCGTTGCGGACGATGTCGGTGATCACCTCTTCGTGCGTAGGCCCCAGGACGAACCCGCGGTCGTTTCTGTCCTGAACGCGCCACAGCTCCTTGCCGTAGACATCCCAACGCCCTGTCTCCTGCCAGAGCTCGGCAGGGGCGATGACGGGCATGAGGAGTTCCTGGCATCCGACTCGGTCCATCTCATCCCTTACGATCGCCTCCACCTTACGGACAACACGCCACCCGAGAGGCAAGAAGTTGTACACGCCGGACGTGAGCCTCCTGATGAGGCCTGCCCGCAACATGAGCTTGTGGCTCGTTGTCTCGGCGTGGGATGGATCTTCTTTGTGTGTGGGAATCAGTGCTTTACTCCAGCGCATCGCTATCCTCGCTCCTGTCCCGCTGAGCCCTGCTCCTGCCGGCCCAGCCGCGCTCATCGCGCGTCCTCATATCGATGAGTTCCTCGTAGAGCCCGCGGATCTCCTCGAACTCGAAGTCGCGGACGTTGTCCTCATAACCCCAGAAATCGTCGAGCATGCGATTGCCCTCACGCTCGTAGAGGTATGCCTGCGTGAACATCTCGAGCTTGTCGACGGCACGAACGACACGCCCCTCAATCGAAGAGCGCTCCGCGAATTCCTTCCAGAGCCCGATATACTCATCCGCGTCGTCCAGGGATCCGAAGAGCTCCCTCAGAATCCGCAGTTCGGCTGCTTCCTTGACTTCGTGGCCCAGAAGTCTGCTTGCCGGAGCGTGTATGTCTCCAAGCATGTGCTCGGGAAGATCATGGATCAGAGCGATCTTGAGCAGCTTCTCCACATCGATGTCGATTCCCAACCGCGAGGCCAACAGCATCGATATGATCGCTACTGCAAACGAATGCTCGGCGACGCTCTCTCCGTCGCGCACGCCCCTCACCCGCCAGCCCATTCTGGGGATCGTCTTCAGTTCGTTGCACTTCAACATCACGTTGATGAGATCGTGGTAGTGAGACACCGTCGCCTCCGCTCCAGGAATCAAAGATCGAGTACGTCCATCATGTCATAGAGTCCCGGTGGCTTCCCGTGGACAAAGCGCACGGCCTTGAGTGCTCCAGCGGCGAACGCCTTCCTGGAGAAGGCCGTGTGTGAGAGTGTGAATTCCTCCGTTTCGGACACGAGATGCACCGTGTGTCTGCCCGTGATACCCCCGGCCCGCACGGCGTGCACGCCTATCTCTCCGGGACGTCTGGCAGCGTCGAGTCCGGAGCGTCCGACCCGGATCATCCCCGGACCCACGCCGCGGGCGTCCGCGACGATCTGGGCCAACTTCGCGGCCGTTCCGCTTGGGGCGTCTTTCTTCGCGTTGTGGTGCGCCTCGACTATCTCGACGTCGAACGATTCGCCCAACCGCTCTGCCACCGATCGAACCAGACCGAACAGCATGTTGATTCCGAGACTGGTGTTTGGTGCGATGACGATTGCTGTGCGTTTCGATGCTGCCTGTATGGCAGCTATCTCGAACTCCGTGAGTCCCGTTGTCCCTATGATGAGTCCCAGACCGTCGGCGCTCGCACGCTCCGCGCATGCCACCGCCTGGGGGGCGATCGAGAAGTCCACCAGCACGTCGTAACTTCCGCGCTCAAGTTCGTCGAGTCTCGTGCTCACAACGACGCTTGAATCCGCATCGGTCCAGAGATCACAGAGTCGTCTTCCGACGCTCTCGTGTGTCGGCATCTCGAGCCCCCCCACGAGCACGAGATCCTCCGACGCCGCGATCGTTTGCGCGACCATCCCACCCATGCGACCGCAGATGCCGCTGACCACTACTCGAATCACTATCGCCTCCCTTGAGCGAATTGAACGTCTAACATAGCATGGCTCGCGCGCATTGGCAACGCGCCATGCCTGTGCTGATCCGTGCGGGGTCAGGGTACACAGTCGACTGGGGTCTCAGGTGCTCTGGGCTGGAGTATCAGTGCAGAGGGCTTGCCGGGCTCTTGTCGTGCGGCGTGCCGAAGCCATCGATGGCCCGTCTCACGGCCTCGGTGACATCCTTGGGGCCGAACGGCTTCTGGAGGTAGCTGGCGGCGGCGTCAAGAAAGCCCCCGTCCTCCTCACCCTTCGGATATCCACTCATCACGATCACGGGAAGATCGTAGCCTGCCTCAATGAACGAGTCCCACAGCTCGCGACCGTTCATCTCGGGCATGACAACGTCGGTCATGACGAGAGAGATGTCATCCCCCGACCGTTTCATCTCCGCCAGCGCCTCGCGGCCGTTGGTTGCGGCGAGTACATCGTAGCCGCTTGCCTTGAGGACGTCGATGATGAGCGAGCGGACGCTCGGGTCATCCTCGACAACGAGAATCGTCTCGTGGCCCGCCGCCGTCTTGAGCCCGGTCTCCTTCGCGCTCTCGGCCTGTTCCGGCTCCTTGACCGGCAGGAATATGCGGAAGGTCGTGCCCTTGCCAAGCTCACTGTCGAGTTCCACGAAGCCACCGTGACGTCGTACAACGCTGAAGACTATCGAGAGGCCCAGACCGGTTCCCTTGCCTGCTTCCTTGGTCGTGAAGAACGGCTCGAAGACCTTCTCCCTGATGTCATCGCTCATTCCGACACCGGTGTCTGTCACTTCGATGATCTGGCATCT
>DAOVNE010000323.1 GCA_030630395.1 Candidatus Eiseniibacteriota bacterium | reverse complement strand
TTCCACGTCGACGAGATCAGGGTGCACGAGTTCGCCACAGGAGTGGACTACTTCTATGACGACGTTGAGGACGGCGAGGGTGAGTGCTGGTCCGTCGACGTCCCCGGGGCAGGTCTCCTCCCGCACCTGATCGAGCTCCCGTGCCGAGCGTACAGCGACCCGACGTGCGTGACCGTGACCCCGCCTGGCGACACGACGCTCGTGCCCCCGAACGCGTATTGCGTGATCACGAGCCCCCCGATCCATGTCGAGTGGGCAGAGAACAACTGGTGCATGCTCTACTACGCTGGGTGCCACTGCGGTTATGGGGACCGTTGGGACGAGCGTGTCTTCCAGCTCAGCGTCGATGACGGTTTGACATGGCGCCGGGCTGCTGAGAACACCTGGCAGACGACGTACCACGAGTACTGCAACGAGTTCAGCGACGCCGGCCTCGACGGATACGACATCACCGAATTCCTGCCTGCCCGCACCATCCGTTTGCGGCTTTCCGTGCTGACGGATGAGACGGGCATAGGACCGGGACTGGGTGGTGCTGCGGGCAGCTTCCTCGACGATGTGTGGGCTGAGTGCTGGAACTGGACCGGCATCGACGAGGAGCGTCTGACGTCCTGGGGGACCATCAAGGCCATGTACAGGTAGGTGTGGCGCCAGTGCGCGCAGCCAGCGGGTCTGGCTGTCACGGCGGCTGCGCGGTTGAGGAGGTCAAGATGCTGACCAAGAACGAAATAGAAGAAGCAACCGACATGGTGGAGCGCTTTGAAAGAACGCGAAGAGAGGTGAGCGACGACAAGCGGAAGGGAATCGACGATGAGTACGCCGAGAGGAGAGCTCTGGCAGAAGCTGTGCCGGTTCCTCCCCCGGATGAAGAGTCGCTCTCCGTGATAAGGAAGCACATCCAGAAGCGATCTGAGGAACTCGAGAAGGAGCGAGAGGGCTTCCGGGAGATTGCGGCGGGAGCCTTCGAGAAGGAGGCCATGGTAGCCGGAGACCGGAGGGCAATGGAAGAGGAGTGGCTCCTGTGCGATCCGGTCGGGTCCAAGTGGGGGAAGAGAGCCTACCCATGGCCCGGGCACTACTACCAGGGGAAGATCCTGAACCCGGGCGCGAGTGGTCACGCGTCTGCCAGCTTGAAGCCTCTCTCTGCGAATGCCCAGAAGAACAGCCATGCTAACTGGATATCCATGGATTTCGAAGTAGAGGCAACTGCGGCGGACACGACACCGAAGGTGACGTGGGATCTCAACCTTGCGTGTGTCATGCTCACATACATCTTCCAGATCCCAGCTCAGACGATCACGCAGACGGGTGTCATGGATGCTATACCTGTCGTCAATGTCCTCGGATACTCGTTCGCACAAGCGTTCGCCGGCGTGTATGGAGATCCCGCCTTCAGTGCGGAGGCCGAGATCACCGAGACAACATTCATCGTTGCCGAAGGAGGACCTGTCTCAGCACCCGGGAATAGGAGAATCGCGCGCGCCCGCCGCAGGAATGGGGGAGTTAGCAAGGCGGTGAAGGTGTACTCCGGGTTCGACCCAGCCAACGGGGTCAGTGGAGCCGTTGTGAAGGGCAAACCCGTCCGCATCTACACCTTCGTTGAACTTCAGTGTGAGGCCGTTGGATTCTGCTCGGGAGCTGGGGTTCACGTGGAAGTTGAGCACGAAGGAATCTGGTTCCGACTGCCATAGCCGGAGGAGAGGCATCTGGCAGAGTAGGAACCCGCACAGAGAGCTTCGTGACCCCGAGGGTCTTCTGTGTGTCGGAGCGCTAATGCTGCTGCCCCCGCTGAGAAAGCGGGGGCCGCGGTCGCGATAAACGGCGCATCTGATACCCAACGCTATCGGAGCAAGACCATCTTCTTGGATGAGGCGAAGCCCGGCGCCGAGATGCGACAGAAGTAGACACCGCTGGCGCACGTCTCCCCCGCATCGTTCGCGCCGTCCCAAGTGACGTGTCCAATCGTCCCCGCTCGGAGCTCATCCTCGAGAAGCGTCCGCACGACCTCCCCCGCCACGTTGTAGATCCGGATCGTCGTCGTGCCGGCTCCCTTCACCGCGTAACTGATAGTCGTGGCCGGATTGAACGGATTCGGATAGGCATGAGAGAACACGTTCTGGCGGCTCCCGTCCACCACGCCCGTCCCGGGGCCGCTCGGCGTCTTCCCGAAGTAGTCCATGATGTTCTGCATCAGGTCCACACGGTCCGCGATGCCGTTGTGGTAGTACCCCTCGGGCGTGTAGTTCGCCGACCCACCGTCGGCCACGCCATCCATCATGAACTCCATGCCGAACCCGAGATTGACGGTCTGGTAGCCCATGATCTGGTGCGTGTAGGCGACACCGGCCGGTCGCCTGGTCTCGTCTATCGGCACGTAGTCCGCGACTATCTCGGCTCCGACCATCCCCGCAGCCGGCTCGATGACGTCGAAGTTGTGGAGCATCGGGCATGCTCCTCGGACGATGCACTCGCCGCCATCGTGCGTCATGAAGGGACTGCCGCCGGCGTGGTCCTCGAGACCGGGGACGCTGTCCACGGTGACAACACCGACGGCGTCGTCGAGGTAGTCCGTTGCCAGCCACATACCGTAGAAGCCAAGCGTGTCTCCTCCGCCCTCCACAAGCTTCTTGCCGATATTG
>DAOVNE010000288.1 GCA_030630395.1 Candidatus Eiseniibacteriota bacterium | reverse complement strand
TGCCACCCCAGCTTCTGGAAATGGTGATGGAGAGGAGCCATGAGAAATACCCGTTTGCCTCGAAGCTTGTATGAGGCGACCTGGATGATGACCGACGCGGCGACGATGACGAAGAGCCCGCCGACGATCAAAAGCCACATCTCCTTCTTGATGAGAATCGCCAGTGTTCCGAGTGCACCGCCTACCGCCAGCGAACCCGTGTCACCCATGAAGATCTCGGCGGGGTGCGAGTTGAACCACAGGAACCCGAGCCCGGCGCCCATGAGCGCTGAGCAGTAGACCGTGAGTTCCCCTGCCCCCGATATGAACGGGATGTTCAGGTAATCGCTGAACCTGACGTGTCCCGTGACGTAGCTCATGGCTGCGAACGCAAGCGCGCAGAAGACAACCAGGCCTATCGCGAGACCGTCCAGACCGTCGGTCAGATTCACCGCATTGGAGCTGGCCGTGATGACGATCATCACGAAGAGCACATAGGCCGGACCGAGGGACAGGACCGCATCCTTGAGGAACGGGACCGCTACGTTGGTTGGATCCGCGATGAACGTGCTGCGGTAGATCAGCACACCGATGACGAGCCCCAGCACGAGCTGTCCGGCAAGCTTGTAGCGCGCGACCAGTCCCTTCCTGCGCTTCTTGACAACCTTGAGGTAGTCATCCGTGAAACCGACGATCCCAAGCCAGATGGTGGCCATTATCATGAGCCAGATGAACTCGTTGTCGAGGCGCGCCCAGAGAAGCGTGGGAACGATCGTAGCGACGAGAATGAGAAGTCCACCCATCGTCGGCGTTCCGGCCTTGTCGATGTGCGACTCCGGTGCGTATTCGCGCACGCCATTGGTGAGCGCGTGGCGCTTGAGCATGCGAATGAAGAAGGGGCCCAGGAGGAAGCTTATGAGCAGGGCTGTCATGGCCGCGTACGCCGAACGGAAGGTGATGTATCGGAAAACGTTGAAGGCAGATATGTAGTCCCTGAGGGGGTACAACCAGTGATACAACATGTCAGCCCTTTTCCGATGGGGAGCCAAGTGGTCCCGCCGGCTAGGAGACGGGCGTCTCCTTCACCAGCAACTCAACCACTTCCTCCATGCGCATTCCGCGCGACCCCTTCAACAAAACGACGCCGTCTGGTGCGAGGTCTCTATCAAGATCCCGTGCCAGTGCGTCCTTATCTCTATACGCTCTCACCCTGTCGGGTGGCATTCCGCTGTCTATCGCTCCGTCCCGAAGAGCCTCGATCTCGCTTCCGAAGAGATAGAGCCTCTCCACGCCAAGCTCTGCTGCGGTGACACCGGCCTCGCGATGGACGTCCTCGCTCCTCTCGCCCATCTCGAGCATGTCACCTATCACCGCGGCGGTCTCCTTCCCGCGTCCCACGGACACGAGAGTCTCGAGTGCGGCTCGAAGCGATCCTGGATTGCTGTTGTATGCGTCATTGATGACTGTTCTTCCTCCGACGGTCAGGATGGCCATCCTCATCGGACTCGGTTCGAAGCCCGACAGCGCACCCGCCGCCTCACTCGCCGGCACACCGAGCACCGCACCTGCGGCGATGGCAGCGAGGGCGTTCATCACGTTGTGCCGCCCGGGAACCGGAAGAGTGATCGTGGCGGACACGTCTATGATGTCGCTTCTCTCGACGCGGAAGCGCACACCGGATGCACTCGTCTCTATGGCGACAGCTCTCACGTCGGCGCCCTCCGACAGACCGAACGTCGTAACGTCTGCCCGAGCTCGCCCCGCCTGCGACATGACACGAGGATCATCCGCATTCAGGATGGCGCCTCCTCCAGGCTCAAGAACGTCCAGAAGCTCTCCCTTGGCCTCTGCCACCGTCTCTATGTCGTGCATCGTCTCGATGTGTGCTTCTGAGACATTCGTTATGATGCCCACATGCGGCTTCACCATCGTTCCCAGCCGAGTGATCTCGCCCGGGTTGCTCATGCCGATCTCGACGACGGCCGCATCGTGCCGCTCTTCTATTCCGAAGAGCGTGAGCGGGACTCCGATGTGGTTGTTGTAGTTGCCCGCTGTCTTGGCCACACACCATTTCTCGGCCAGCACCGCGGCGGTCATGTCCTTGGTCGTCGTCTTGCCGTTCGTTCCCGTTACACCAACGACGCGCAGTGCGAATCTGTCTCTGTACCAGCCGCTCAGTGTCAGGAGAGCATCGGTCGTATCCGCAACGCGAACGAGCGGTCCCACATCCGATCGGATCCCGGCCGACTCGGCAACCAAGGCGGCAACGGCGCCTCGCTCGAATGCCGCGCCGACGAACTCGTGCCCGTCGTGGCGCTCGCCGCGAATGGCGATGAAGAGATCGCCCGCACGCGTGGTCCGTGAATCGATCGAGACCCCCGCCGCTACCGCAGCCGGAGGACCGTCGCTGACCACACCCAGGGCCTGTGCCATCTCGATCAAGAGCACCCTCTCCATTCAGTGCGCCTCTGCTTCTCGAGCAGCGATCGCCGCCCGGGCCTCTTCACGATCATCGAAGTGGAGTGTCTCACTGCCGATGATCTGGGAGTCCTCGTGCCCCTTCCCGGCGATGACAACGATGTCACCGGTTGCGGCCGCTCTGACGGCGGCCACGATGGCCTCCCGCCTATCTTCAATGACGGTTATCTCGGAGCTACCACCGGCCTCACGCACGCCCTCGAGGATCTCGGCGATGATGGCGCCGGGCTCCTCTGTCCGTGGGTTGTCCGAGGTGACCATGACCAGATCCGATGCGAGAGCGGCGATGCGACCCATCACCGGGCGCTTGCTCCGGTCTCGGTCGCCGCCACATCCGAATACTGTTATGACGCGAGCCGGATTCAGATCCCGGACGGCCGCAAGGACCTTCTCAAGAGCGTCGGGAGTGTGTGCGTAGTCGACAACAACCGAGAACCCACGCGCTCCCGGGACAAGCTCCAGCCTTCCGGCAACACGTGTCACATTGCTGAGGCCGCCACGGATCGCGTCGAGCGAGATA
>DAOVNE010000215.1 GCA_030630395.1 Candidatus Eiseniibacteriota bacterium | reverse complement strand
GAAGCTCTGGCTCGCGAACACGACCATCCCGATCCTGTCGGAAACGCGTCCTTCAACGAAGCCCGCCACCACTTCCTTGGCCACGGCGAGGCGATTCAGGGGCTTGAAGTCCTCGGCTCTCATGCTCCCGGAGACATCCACGGCAAGCATGATGTCGATGCCCTCGGTCAGCACGGACTCGGTACCGCTCCCCGCCTGGGGGCGCGCCAGCGCCAGAAGCAGGACAGTCAGCACGGCCGCCCTCAGGGCTGTTCTCGCATACCGTTTCCACGACGCGCCACGCCCACCGACGGTTTTCACCAGACCCACCAGCGGATAAGTGATTGCCGCGTTCATCCGCCTGGAGAACTTGAGCGACATGAGGAGGTAGAGGCCGACCAGCAGCAGAAGCCACAGAAGCTCAGGATTCGCGAACCTGAACGCGCGTCTACTCCTCCCCCTTGGACTCGCTCAGTCCCCGGAACCGGGTTCGCTCGACGAACGCTCGGACCGCGACCAGATCGTCGTGGGCGCGTTCGCCTGTGGGCATGTGACGCGCGAACTTCGACAGATCAGCGTAGCTCAGAAGATCCAGAGTCCACGCCTCATCACCGAGATCGAGATCCGCGCCGTGCATAGCCGAGCCCAGTTCCTTCGTCGTCATATCCACGGCATCTACGGAGAAGCGGTCCAGAATGTAGCGTCTGAGCACATCGGTCAGAATGAGATAGAACCGCGGCAGCTCGCCCTGTTCGACAAGACCACTGCGATCGAGTTCGCCAAGACGCGAGAGCGCGGCAACGTGCGCAGCCTCTCTCCTGACCTCCCGCGCAACCTCGGACTCAGGACCCTCCCTCCTTCTCGATCTGAGCCAGCGTCTGAGATAGAGCAGCCCCGCAAGGACCAGAGCGACCAGCACGGCGATCACGATGGCCGGCCAGATCCGCCGTTTGAGCTCGAGGGGCGGTTTGATGTCTCTGGGGGTTGGACCCAGATCACGCTCCTCAGGAGGAACGACGCTTTCTATGGTCACTACCAGAGCATCGGTATGAACCACCGCGGTGTCACCTTCCGGCGACACGTAGTGAAACGCAAGGGATGGAACACTCAGATCGCCCGTCTCGAACGCCGTCAGCACGTACTGACGCCGCTCGCGGACATCGCCACCTCGCTCATCGGTCTCGTGGATGATGACGTCGAGCACCTCGAAGGGCTCGATCTCGCCCGTGACCCTGGGAAAAGCCAGGGCGCCATCGAAACCGCGCACAACCGTCAACGTGAGAACGAGCCGGTCACCCACGGTGGCAAGCGCCGGGGAGATACTCGCGCGTACCTCAAGGACCGTATCCCCTGCCACCGTCGCGCGGACCAGGCTCTCCACCGCAAGAGCAGCATCGCCCGATCCCGGCCCGTCAGCCAACGCTTCATCGAGCGTGACGAGAGGAGCAGAGACCGCAAGCACGAGCACTGCCACTGCGATCGCTCTTGCGATGATGTGTCCCGACTTCACCCGCATGCACATCTCCACACGCCGAGGACCTGCATCGCGTGACGTCCTATGCCTATCCCCGATCGCTGATCCGTCCCACTCAACCACGTGCGCCCACTCGCGATCCCGCCCTTCTTGCGCGCGCTCTGAAGAAGCGCTCGAGCGGCTCGGCGTACGGCGCGTCGGTGCTGACGCTGATTGAGTCTATCCCCAACCGCCTCAGAAGCTCATCCTGTTCCGCGAGTTGTCGCGCTCTCTCCTCGGCGAAGCGAGCCCGGAAGGACCTGCTCGATGCATCCACCTCTATGAGCTCGTCTGTCTCGGGGTCGAGGAGCGCGATCGTGCCGACGCGCGGAAGCTCCTGTTCAAGCGGGTCGCTCACCCGCACCGCGATGAGATCGTATCGCCGCGCGGCCACGGCAAGCGCACGCTCGGCGCCCGTGGTCAGGAGATCACTCACAAGGAAGACAACCGCGTGACGACGAACTGTGCTCGACAGGTAATCGACCGCCTGAGGAATGTCCGTGCCGCGGCCTTCCGGCTTGAAGTAGAGAAGCTCGCGAATGACCCTCAGAGCGTGCCGCCGCCCCTTCTGTGGCGGTACGAATTTCTCAATCCGATCGGAGAAGATGATAAGACCGACGCGATCGTTGTTCCTGACCGCCGAGAACGCGAGGACCGCGCAGAGTTCGGCGGCCAGCTCTGACTTGAAGCGGGAGACCGAGCCAAACCGTCCCGATGCGCTCGCATCGACGACGAAGATGACGGTCAGTTCCCGTTCCTCATCGAACTTCTTCACGTACGGGTGCCCCATACGCGCGGTCACGTTCCAGTCTATCGAGCGGATGTCGTCGCCGGGCAGGTACTCACGCACCTCGGCGAATTCCATGCCCCTTCCCTTGAAGACGCTGTGGTATTCGCCGGAGAAGACGTCGTTCACGAGACGCTTCGTCCGGATCTCAATCCGGCGGATCTGTTTCAGTATCTCTCGCGGAATCATGATTCGTAGGAGAGCACCCGACCGCAGTCTGCGCCCGGGGACCCTCTGCTAGGGCACCTCGATGTTATCGAGAATCCTCTGGACTATGTCCTCGGACGTGAGTTCCTCTGCTTCGGCCTCGTACGTGATGATGACCCTGTGCCTGAGAACATCCATGGCGACGGCCTTGATGTCCTCGGGCGTCACATACGCCCGCCTTTGTAGGAACGCATGCGCACGTGCGGCCGCGATCAGATGGATGGAGGCCCTCGGTGATGCTCCGTACGCAATGAGGTCGTCGAGATCCATCCCGTGCACGGAGGGCTCCCGTGTCGCAAACACGATGTCGAGGATGTACTGCTTGATCTTGTCGTCGACGTAGATCTCTCTCACAAGCTCGCGGGCTTTGATGATCGTCTCCGGAGAGACGACGGGCGAGGCCACCGGCTCCTTCCCCGTCGACATGCGTTCCATGATCTCGAGTTCCTCATCCCTCGACGGGTATCCGACTCTGAGCTTGAGCATGAAGCGATCTACCTGCGCCTCCGGAAGCGGATACGTCCCCTCCTGCTCGATCGGATTCTGCGTAGCGAGCACAAGGAATGGATCATCGAGCGGAAACGTCTCGCTGCCTATGGTCACCTGTCGCTCCTGCATGGCCTCCAGAAGGGCGCTCTGGACCTTGGCGGGGGCTCTGTTGATCTCATCCGCGAGAATCAGATTGGAGAAGATCGGTCCCTTCTTGGTGGTGAATTCACCGCTGTCGGCAGAGTAGACGAGCGTGCCGATCAGATCCGCGGGTAGTAGATCGGGCGTGAACTGGATTCTCTGGAAGCTCGTATCGATGGCACGAGAGAGGGTTCTCACAGCCAGCGTCTTGGCAAGCCCCGGGACTCCCTCAATGAGCACGTGTCCGTCGGCCAATAGCCCGATCAGGAGACGCTCCACCATATACGACTGCCCAACGATGACCTTGTTGATCTCGCCCACGAGCGTACTCAGGAACTCGCTCTCTCGCTCTATTCGTTCCCCGATGGCCTTGATGTCCGCGTACAACTTGGATCCCTCCTCTAGAACTCCGTGGCGCCGGTGAACTTGAAACCTCGGATGAGCATCGTCGGACTTGTCACGGAGCCAATGGCGCCCCACGCTGAGCCGACCACCTCGCGCTCCTGCGTCATCGCGTCCACGTTCGAGAACACCCGCATCATGCTGTCCGTCCACCGGAGGTTCTTCACGGGTCGGACTATCTTCCCACCTTCTATTAGAAACGTGCCGGCCCGCGTCATGCCGGTGAAGAGCGCCTTCCTGGTATCGAGGAGTCCATTGACGTAGTGGAAGCTCGTCACAAGAAGCCCTCGGTCAACCATGGAGATGAGCTCATCCTTCGTCTTGTCGCCTGGCTCGATAAAG
>DAOVNE010000107.1 GCA_030630395.1 Candidatus Eiseniibacteriota bacterium | reverse complement strand
GGCGATCGCCGGCGAGACTCACGAGTTTACGAACATGTACCCTGAGATGATCGAGGCCGCGAAGGCGGAGGGGCATGAGCAGGCACTTCGCTCCTTCAACTTCGCGAACGCGGTCGAGAAGATCCACGCGAAGCTGTACCACGAGCTTCTGGGCGATCTGGGATCCGGAGGCGACGAGTTTTCGTACTACGTCTGCCCGGTCTGCGGCTTCACGGCAGAGCGTGAGGCTCCCGGAACATGCCCTATCTGCGCGACAAAGGGTGATAGGTTCGAGAAGATGAGCTAGCCTGACACATCGGACCAGCTGTCAAATGGGCCTCGCCACGCCGGCGGGGCCCATCTTCGTTCAGCGCCGGGTTCAAGGGCGTGCTATACTGACCGCCAAGATCACCGACATGATTCCCCAAGAACGGGAGGTAGTTATGCGAGGCACGCATCTGCTGAGCGCGCTCGTACTATTGAGTGTGGTTCTGCTCACCGCCATCGCCCCAGCGGCGGACGTGACGTTCACATTGGAGCCGCCTGTCGGTTTCCAGGTGGAGTCGGTATCCGTTCGGGGCAGCTTCAACGACTGGAGCGAATCGCCGATGGAGCAGGGTGACGAGGGTTTGTGGTCGTTGACCCTGGACCTCAAGGAGGGCGAGTGCCTGTACAAGTTCTTCATCAATGGCGAGTGGCCGGGAGACATGGAGACATGGCTCGACGGCGGTCCGGTCGACCTTGAGGCGGAGGGCTATGTAGATGACGGCTTTGGGGGGCAGAACGCCGTTCGCACCATAGGTGGAGCGGCAGTGGTCGAGGAGGTGTTCGGCGAGGCTCCTGAGCTTGCCGATGGCCATGCCCGCATCCATTACCATCGTCCCAGAGCCGGCTATGGCGGGTGGGGCCTGCACCTCTGGGGTGACACGACGGAGTCCGTCGAGTGGATGAGCCCGTTCGAGCAGTCGGGCCGCGATGCGTACGGCGTCTACTGGGACGTGAGCCTCACCGATGGCGCGGAGAGCGTTGGGTTCATAGTGCACCGCGGCGACAGCAAGGATCCGGGACCGGACATGTCCCTTGTGCTCTCCGAGCACGGCAATGAGATCTGGCTCGTCACGGGCAGGACCAATACCTACACGGAGGAGCCGGACGTTGCTGCGCTCGCGCTTGGAGATCTCTCACGCTTGAGAGCACACTGGGTCGACGAGAGCACGATCGCCTGGCGCCTGAAGAGAGGCGAGGGCAACCGGTACTTCCTTCACTCGTCTTCCGAGGCTGGGCTCGAACTCACAACTGAAGGCGTGGCGGGCGGCGAGACGATCGAGCTTGTGGTCCCAGACACCGGGCTATCGGCTGAGGTCAAGAGCAGCTTCCCGCATCTCAAGGGACTCGCCGCGCTCAGGCTTCCCGAAGATGCGCTCTCGCTTGTGCCCGAACTGCTGAAGGGCCAGCTCGCTGTCTCCGTGATCGGTGAGGACGGCGGTCTTGTGGATGCGACGGGAGTCCAGATCCCGGGCGTGCTCGACGAACTCTTCTCTTACCGCGGGCCGCTCGGCGTCACATGGAACCACGCAGGCGCGCCGTTCTTCCACGTCTGGGCGCCGACAGCCCAGAGCGTTCAGCTGCACGTGTTCAACAACTCAGGAGTACAGGACGCTGATCTCGTGATCGGGATGGTCGAGCAGGACGGTGTTTGGACCGCGCCCGGTCACGCTGACTGGAAGGGCAGGTTCTACCTCTATGAAGTGACCGTCTACTTCTCGGTCACCGGTGAGATAGAGAGCACGATGGTCACCGACCCCTACTCGCGCAGCCTCTCCGCAAACGGGACGATGAGCCAGATCATCGATCTCGACGACCCCGATCTCAAGCCGACGGGGTGGGATGAACTCGCGGAGCCGGCGCTCGATTTCCCCGTGGACATCGTCCTTTACGAGCTCCACGTGCGGGACTTCAGTGCAACAGACCCCACCGTGCCTGAGGAGTTCGCCGGCACATTCAAGGCATTCACCGTCGAATCGAACGGCGTGGAGCACCTGAAGGGGCTCGCGGAGGCGGGTGTGACGCACATACATCTGCTGCCGGCGTTCGACATCGCGACCGTCAACGAGAACAGGAGCGAGTGGGAGAACCCAGGGGATCTCACCGGTTTCGCGCGTGACTCGGAGGAGCAGCAGGCCGCGATGGCGCGCGTGCGGGATCTCGACGGCTACAACTGGGGCTACGACCCGTTCCACTACGGCGTGCCGGAAGGCAGCTACTCGACCGATCCTGACGGGAGCGCGAGGGTCCTCGAATTCCGCGAGATGGTCTCGGCTCTCTCCGGGATGGGGCTTCGCGTCGTGATGGACGTGGTCTACAACCACACGAACTCCGCGGGTCTCGCAGACAAGTCCGTTCTCGATAAGGTCGTTCCCGGTTACTACCACCGTCTGAATGCCGACGGCCGGATCGAGACGAGCACGTGTTGCCAGAACACCGCGACCGAGCACTTCATGATGGAGCGGCTCATGATCGATGATCTCGTTCACTGGGCACGCGACTACAAGGTGGACGCTTTTCGGTTCGACCTCATGGGCCATCACATGAAGAGCAACATGGAGAATGCGCGTGACGCGCTCCACGCACTCACGGTGGAGACCGATGGGGTTCATGGCCCCGCCATCTATCTCTATGGAGAAGGATGGGATTTCGGCGAGGTGGGTGGCGGCAAACTCGGCGTGAACGCGACGCAGATGAACATGGCCGGGACAGGGATCGGCTGTTTCAACGACCGCATGCGGGACGCGGTGCGCGGAGGGAGTGCGTTCTCCGACAGGCGGGAGCAGGGCTTTGTGACAGGGCTCTTCACCGCGCCGAGTGGCTACAACCGCGATGGCGGACTTGAGCGTGCCACACTCCTCAACCAGGCGGACAGGATCCGCGTCGGACTCGCCGGCAATCTGAAGAGCTACGAGTTCGTCGATCGAACCGGTCGGCCAACGACGGGTGGACAGTTTGAGGGCGTCGGCTTCGCCGAGGAACCGCAGGAGGCGATCGCCTACATATCGGCGCACGACAACGAGACGTGGTTCGACAAGATCCAGTACGCGGCGCCCGCCCAGGCGACGATGGCTGAACGCGTGCGCATGCAGATGATGGGGCTGTCGATAGTCTCTCTCTCACAGGGCGTGCCGTTCTTCCACGCCGGGTCGGAACTCCTCCGCTCGAAGTCGATGGAGGCCGATAGCTACAACGCCGGTGACTGGTTCAATCGTCTTGACTGGAGCTACGAGACGAATAACTTCGCCGTCGGACTGCCGTCGGCTGAGAAGAACCGCGATCGCTGGAACATCATCGGTCCCATCCTTGCGAGGGAGGGGGCCTCGGCGGGGCAGGACGAAATCCTCGCGTGTCTCGCTCATTTCAAGGAGATGCTGAGAATCAGGCAGAGCTCGCGGCTCTTCAGGTTGCCGGTAACGCACTGTGTCAAGGCGCGACTCAAGTTCCACAACACCGGACCGAGCCAGATTCCGGGGCTCATTGTGATGAGTCTGTCGGATGAGATCGAGGGTCTCCCGTCGGTTGACGAACAGTACGCGGAGATAGTCGTCCTCTTCAATGCGACTCCGGAGGAGCAGTCTTTCGCGACAGAGGCGTGGAGCGGGATGGCATTCGAGCTTCACCCGATTCTCGCGGGTTCCGCGGATCCCCTCGTGCAGGAGGCTCAGTTTGATGCCGGCAGAGGGACCTTCACAATGCCGGCCAGGACGACGGCCGTGTTCGTGCGGTAGGGGGCTCTTCTCTGCACCGTGCCGACAACGTGGCAGCAGAGCACGACACAGAACAGTGCTGCGAAACAGACGAAGGCCGGCCCATTCGGGTCGGCCTTCGCTCTTTGCTGCCTGCCATCTCGATGGAATCGCACGAGCAGCCGTGCGCTTCTACCGCAGAATCACGATCTTATGATGTGCGCTGCCCACATCGGCAGTGAGCCGCGCGAAGTAGATGCCGGACGGAAGCACGCGGCCCGCATCATCGCGGCCGTGCCAGACGTGCGAACTCGTGCCGGCCGGGAGGTCCGCATCCACCACCGTCGCAACCAGCCTGCCGCGCACGTCGTAGATGGCGAGGATCGCGTGTGAGGGGGAGGGGAGCGTGAGCGCGATCTCGGTTCCGGTGCTCATCGGGTTCCGTCGCGGCATCAGATGAAGCACCGCGCCTGATTCCACTGGGTCCTCCGCCACACCGGTTCCTTCTCCATTGGAGAGCACGAGCAGTCCCATTGCCGGAAGCGCGAGAACGATCGAGTGGTCAAACCCGTCGTACGCGTACCACTCGGCGGTGAGCGTGCCAGGGTTCGTCATGCCGCTTCCATCATAGGCTGCGTCCTGGCTGTTGACGAGTTCGGTCCAGTCGCCGCCCTCAGGCAGACCGACACGGTAGGTCGGGTAATCGCTGTTCGAGAAATTCGCGATCACCACGGTGAGGCCACCGACCCCATCCCAACGCTGGAACGCGAGCACATCGCCGCTCTCACTAAGATGAAAGACGTCGTGCCCGGCGTCGGCGCGGAGTGAGGACGTGGTTGTTCTGATCGTGATGAGGTCGCTGAAGTAGTCGAAGATGCCGGAGTACGTCGTCTTCTTCGACCAGTCTATGCGATTCTCGGAGTCGGTGCCGAAGTCCGTGTCCTCGAGCCACTCGGAGCCCATCAGCATCGCGGGGATCCCGGGCGCCGTCAGCACCAACCCCTGTGCGAGCTTCACACGCCCCTTCGCCCACTGGTCGTCGTGAGGGGCGGTCACATCGATCGACTTGACGATGCGCTGCCCGCCGCTCGTCGGCCATGCCTCGTCATGGAGTTCGAGGTAGTTCGTCACGTACCTGTTGTGGAGATAGTCACCTCCGCCATTGATGATGTTCCGGATCTTCCACATCTCGGCGTTGCCGTACGCGGCGTCGAAGATCTCGTCGCGGAGGCGGTCGGTGAACTCATCGTAGTACTGCGAATCGAAGCCGGCGCCGCCGAGCGAGGTCGGCCGCGTTACCCACGAGTTGTCCGGAAGCTGCTCCGCGATGCACACCTTGTCGATGGCGCGCCTGTCCATCTCGTCATTCAGTCGCTGCATCAGGCTCCAGCCCGAGGC
Source organism: Candidatus Eiseniibacteriota bacterium (assembly GCA_030630395.1). Taxonomy (GTDB): domain Bacteria; phylum Joyebacterota; class Joyebacteria; order Joyebacterales; family Joyebacteraceae; genus Joyebacterum. The sequence continues at coordinate 555 of DAOVNE010000107.1, read as the reverse complement.
CTCCTGCGGGTAGATGTTCATATAGGACGTGGCGTCCATCCGGAAGCCGTCCATGTGGAACTCCTCGAGCCACGAGAATGCGCTCTCGGCGAAATAGTCACGCACGCCCTCGCGGTCGAAGTCGGCCTGGCTGCCCCACGGAGTGTCGACAGCCGGGTCGTCGAAGTAGCACTGCGTTCCGTCGTAGTACCAGAGGAAGTTGTCGCTGAACGAGAAGTGGTTCCAGATGATGTCGTGGATGACGGCGATGCCGTGCTCGTGGAGTGTGTCGACCATCTCCTTGAGTTCGTCGGGGGTGCCGTAGATCCACTCGGGAGACCACGCCGTGATGGGGTTGTATCCGGCGGAATGGTCGCCCGGGAACTCGGTGACGGGATTGATCATGACGACATTGATGCCGAGCTCCACGAGGTGACCGACGCGATCAGTGACGTCCGAGTATCCTGCCGGGAAGCTCGCGGCGCCGTACGGGTCGTTTCGCCCGGAGAACGTCCCAAGGTGAAGCTGGTAGATGACCATCTCCTCGAAGTCAGGGACATCGAAGTCGTCGATCTG
>DAOVNE010000291.1 GCA_030630395.1 Candidatus Eiseniibacteriota bacterium | reverse complement strand
GTGGTGGATAGTGACAACGCTCGCGCTCGGGAAGTGCTTCAGAACCTCACGCGCGACCGTCGTCTTTCCAGATCCCGTACCTCCGGCGATTCCGATGATTACCGGGTCCAAGGCTACTTCCTCCAATGTTGCAGACATTAGAGCGTTGGGGCACTGAGCCTCCAGGCCCCTCCCTAGGTTCTGAACAGGTCCTCTTCAACGATCTCGCAGATCGCGTGACCGACTGCGATGTGAATCTCCTGGATGCGCTGCGTATCGTCCGACGGAGCCCTCAGTGAATAGTCACAGAACTCCTCCATTGCCCCACCACTCAGGCCAAGAAGCCCCACTGTCACGAGCCCCGATAGCTTGGCCGTTTTGAGCGCCGCCACCACGTTCGGTGATGAACCACTCGTTGATATGCCGATCAGTACGTCGCCCGGCTTCCCAAGTGCCTCCACCTGCCGGGCAAACACGGCCTCATAGCCGTAGTCGTTCGCCACTGCCGTCAGCGTCGAAGCATTCACGGTAAGCGCGACCGCCGGGAGGGCGCGGCGTTCAAGCCTGAGCCTACCCGCGAGTTCGGCCGCGAGGTGCTGCGCATCAGCGGCGCTTCCCCCGTTCCCACAGAAGAGGATCTTCCCTCCCCCCTGTATCGCCTCCACCAGAACCGCCGCGACTGCCGCCCCGATTTCGGGAAGCTCTTCGGCCGCTCTGGCCAGGGCAGCCGAGGAATCGTTCAGCACTGCCCTCATGCGCTCAACTGAGGCGCCTGTGTCCTCTCTCATCCCGTCAGCCTTTCCGTAAGGTAGTCCGCCAGCGCCTCCTGCCAGGATCTGGGCTCCCAACCGAGTGATTCGTTCAGCCGGGCAAGCGACAGCACAGATCGCCTCGGACGCTTCGCCGGACGCGTGAACTCCGCCGTCCGCACGGGCTCAATGTGAACGTGCGAGAGGTCTGAAAGATCCAGGATAGCCCTTGCGAAGCTGAACCACGTGCAACTTCCCGAGTTCGTGGCGTTGATCACTCCACGCACTCCTGTGGATTGAAGATCCGCGATGATCGTGGCAAGATCCGCCGCGCTCGTCGGCATCCCCTCCTGGTCGTCAACGACTCGTAGTCTCTCCCCGCCTTCAGCAAGACGGAGCATCGTCTCGACGAAATTGGGGGAATCGTGACCATAGAGCCAGGCCGTGCGGAGTGTGAGATACTCAGCCCCCGAGTCGGCAACGGCTCTCTCGCCGGCGAGCTTCGACTCGCCGTAGACGTTGAGAGGATTCGGCGTGTCATCCTCCGTGTACGGTGAACGGCTCTCTCCATCGAACACGTAGTCGGTACTGATGTGTATGATGAGTGCGCCGACGTCACGAGCGGCCAGTGCAACGTTCCCTGGACCGTCGGCATTGACCTCGAACGCCAGCTCGCGTTCTGATTCAGCGCCATCGACGTCGGTGTACGCCGCGCAGTTCACGATGACATGTGGCGAGGCCCGTCGTACAGCATCCAGTGTGGCAGCGGCATCACGAATGTCGAATGCAGCGATGTCAACTCCGACGACTGCGTGCCGACCACTCAGAGCCCGCACAACCGCGCGCCCCAGCATACCGTCCGCACCCGTCACCAGGATGTCGCTCATCCGCTCCCTCACAGCGTTCTAGGGCACCTCGATACGGCTGGCATCACCGACCATGAACCGATACGCCCGTGGCATCGTCCCGCTCTTGACGATCTCTACATCCTTGCCGATCAGACTTCGTTCCATACGCTGGCCGAGATTGACGATCCTCGAATTCTCGAGCACGATGCTGTGCTCCACCTCAGAGTTGTGAATGAGAACATCGTGGTATATCGATGTGAACGGTCCCACGTATGATCTCTCTATCCGCGACCCGCGCCCTATGATCAGAGGCCCCCTGAGAACACTCCCCTCTACCACCGCCCCCTCCTCAATCACTACGCTGCCGTCAATCCGTGACGCTGCATCGACCATCCCACGGTTCTCTCCCTCGAGCGTTTCAAGGATCATGCGATTGGCCTCGAGGATGTCCTCGAGCTTCCCCGTGTCCTTCCACCAACCCGTCACCTCGTGCGCGCGAACCGTTCGCTCGTGGTCGACCATGTACTGAATGGCGTCGGTTATCTCGAGTTCCCCACGCCCCGACGGCGTGATGTTCTTCACCGCTTCGAAGACGGTCTCGTCGAACATGTAAACGCCGACGAGCGCCAGATCGGATGTTGGATGCTCCGGCTTCTCCTCCAGTCGGATGACGCGGCCGCCATCGAGTTCGGCCACTCCGAAATCCGATGGATTCGGCACCCTGGCGAGCAGGATCTGAGCGTTCGGTTTTGTCTTGTGGAACTCATTCACAAACTCCGTGATGCCGCCCATGATCAGGTTGTCACCGAGGTACATTACGAAGGACTCCTTACCCATGAAGTCCTCGGCAATGGCGACGGCGTGCGCCAGGCCACGAGGAGCGTCCTGAGGCAGATAGGTGACTCTCAGACCAAACGCCGAGCCGTCACCCACGGCCGCCTCGATCTCAGGCGCCGTCTCGCCGACCACGATCCCCACATCCACAATGCCTGCCGAACGGATGGCCTCCAAACCGTAGAAGAGGATCGGCTTGTTGGCGATTGGCACGAGCTGCTTTGCGCTCGTGTGTGTTATCGGCCTGAGACGTGTACCTCTGCCTCCGGAGAGTACAAGAGCTTTGATCTCGATCACCGACCTTTCGACTTGAGGATGCCTCGCGGTGAATCAAGAGCCCGCGTGGATCGCCGCTGCGAGTTCAGAGACCAGTCCCAGGTCTCCTGAGCGCTCTACAATATCGCCGGTCACGACAAGACGGGCGCCGGCCCCGACGAGCGAGGCTGCCGCCTCCGGTGTCCTGATGCCTCCCCCTACCATCACGGGGATATCGATGTAGTCTGCGACTGCCTTGACCATCTCCGCGGGCACGTG
>DAOVNE010000025.1 GCA_030630395.1 Candidatus Eiseniibacteriota bacterium | reverse complement strand
GACTGCAACGCGCGCCGCGACGTCCACGTCGATGACACGCGTCATCTTCTCGAAAGAGAGTGCGATTCCACCACAGATCGGAATGCTGCCGCCCGTGTATCCGGTGCCCGCCCCTCTCGGGACGACCGGGACACCGGCTCGGGACGCTATCTTCATTACGGCCACGACATGATCGCGCGACTCAGGCCACACGACGATATCGGGAAGCCCACGGATGTCCGTTGCGTCGAAGGAGTAGCAGATCCTGTCCTCGCGTGCTGCCGAGCAGGACCCTTGAACCGCGGCCTCAATCTCCCTCTGAACAGCCTTCGTCAGGCGACTGCTTTCCATGCCCGTGACCTTGATAGAAGGGGTTTCGCGAGAAGCGCGTGCCGGCCGTGCTTCGCACGGAGAGACCGGCGGCGGCTCTCAATGACCGTCAGACAATGCTCTGCGCGGCCGTGATGGCAGCCAGATCAACGATGTCCTGCACGCTCGCACCGCGCGAGAGATCGTTCACGGGCTTGCTGAGTCCCTGCAGTATCGGTCCCACGGCCATCGCACTGCCGAGCCGCTGCACCAGCTTGTAGCTGATGTTGGCAGCGTCGAGATCGGGAAATATGAGGATATTGGCGCGCCCGGCAATCCTGCTCTCCGGTGCTTTCTTGGCCCCGATTGCGGGCAGAAGCGCCGCGTCAGCCTGAAGCTCACCGTCGATCAGGAGATCCGGAGCCCGCTCGCGAACGAGCCTGGTCGCATCTATGACCTTGTTCACATCACGGTGGTTGGCGCTTCCCTTGGTCGAGAACGAGAGCATGGCCACGACCGGCTCGTCACCGACGAGCGCACGCCTTGTCGCCGCAGTGGCGATGGCGATGTCGGCGAGCTGCTCGGGTGTCGGCTGAGCGACCACCGCGCAATCCGAGAAGAAGAGCACGTGCTCCGGAACCGGCACATCGTCCGGGACGATCATGAGAAACGTGCTCGAGACAATGGACGCACCCTCAGTCAGGCCGATGCAGTGGAAGCTCGCCCTGAGCACGTCCGCCGTTGCCGTCGCCGCGCCTGCAACACAGCCATCTGCAAGGCCGTTTCGCACCATCAGTGTTGAGAAGAAGATGGGGTCTCGGACAGCCTCCCACGCCTCCTCCTCCGTGATACCCTTGTGAGCTCTGAGTTCGTGGTACTGACGTGCGAAATCACCGAGCCTCTCCGAGCGCTCTGGTGAGATGGTCTCGATCTCGGAGATGTCGTCGCCGTGCGCGCGCGCAGCAGCCTCCAGGCTCTCACGCTTCCCAAGGATGATGGGTGTCGCGAACCCCTCGCTCTTGATCTGGGCTGCGGCCTTGACTATGCGATCGTCGTTCCCCTCGGGCAGGACTATCCGCGCGTCGCGCCCTCGTGCCCGCTCTCTGATTGACTCGAGTATCCCCATTATCTCCATTCTCTCCTGTGATCATGTTCTTCAGGAATCGCCGCGCTTCTCCGTGAGTTTCCTGAGAACAACGTCCGGCACGAGTCCGGATACGTCACCTCCCAGAAGAGCGACCTCCTTGACGATTGTCGAGTCCAGATACGTGAAGCGCTCCTTCGGTGTGAGGAACACGGTCTCGATCTCTGATGCGAGACGTCTGTTCATAAGAGCCATCTGAAACTCGTACTCGAAATCGGAAACGGCCCTCAAGCCCCGGATCACGGCGCACGCATCACAGCGCACGGCCTCCTCCACAAGAAGCCCCTTGAGCGGCATCACCTCAACACGTTCGAAACCGGCCGTCGCCTCCTCGATCATCTCGATGCGCTCGGACAGCGTGAACATCGGGTTCTTGTCCCGAGCCCTGCCCACCGCCACCACGACCCGGTCGAACAAGCCCAGCGCCCGTTCAAGAAGATCAAGATGGCCGTTCGTGATCGGGTCGAACGTCCCCGCGTAGAGTGCAGTCCTCAAATGTCCACCTCCGGTGTCATCTCAGTGGCACACACCTCGAAGAACTCGACCTCAATGGTCCCGTAGCGTTCTTTTCTCACTGCGGCAAGCCTGCCGCTACGCGCCGGAAGCTCAGTACCGGCCCGGTGCTCCACGACGACGAGTGAGTCCGGGGAGAGACCGTCCCAGCTGCCGAGCATCTCAAGTACTCTCTCAGCCAGCCCACTGTCGTACGGCGGATCGGCGAATACGATGTCGAACCGCGTGGCACTTGATCTGCGTTTCAGAAACGCGCCGACCGCCTGTCTCAGAACCGTGGATTCCGGCTTGAGGCCCAGCCGCTCGATGTTCAGGGCAAGCACACTCGCCACGTCAGGATCCCGCTCGACGAACGTCGCCGATCGGGCTCCGCGCGACAGGCTCTCAATGCCGAGACTGCCCGTGCCCGCGAAGAGGTCCAGAACCCGCGCGCCCTCCATTCTCGGGCCGATGATCGAGAACAACGATTCCCTGACACGATCGTACGTCGGTCTAATGTCACTTCTCTTGGGAACCTCGATCCGGCGCCCTCTGAGTTCGCCGGCGATCACTCGCAATCCGTCCTCCAGACGCATCATCGCTCATCTTCGTACCCACTCGTCGATCGACCTACTCCTCGACCTGCTCCTCCATTCCGTAGCGCTGGAGCTTCCGGTAGAGAGTGGATGGATTGATGCCGAGGATCTCAGCTGCCTGCTTCTTCTTCCACCCCACGCCATTGAGCGTCTGGAGCAGGTAGCGGCGTTCCAACTCATCGAGCGTGATCCCGGACACGCCGAGGTCGCCCGTGGACGTGGTTGAGAGAACCCGTTTTCTCAGGCGCTCGGGGAAGATCGATACATTGAGGCTCTCACCCGTGATCTGGGAACCATCAGACAGGATGACCGCGCGCTCGATGATGTTCTCGAGTTCCCTCACATTGCCGGGCCACTCGTAGCTCGTCAGAATCGCCATCGCATCATCGGACACCGTCTTCTCCCCCCCGGTGAGCTTCTCAATGAAGTGATTCACCAAGAGGGGGATATCACCTGATCGCTCGCGGAGAGAAGGGATTGCTATCGGGATCACATTGAGCCTGTAGTAGAGATCGGGTCTGAACTGCTTCTTCTCGACGAATTCCTCGAGATCGGCATTGGTGGCCGCGATGATCCTGACATCGACCTTCGTTGGCTTCGTACCACCCACCGGAACCACCTCACGCTCCTGGAGAACCCTCAAGAGCTTCACCTGGATCGCGAGCGACATCTCGCTCACCTCGTCGAGGAAGAACGTACCGCCCTCAGCCACAACGAAGAGGCCGCGCTTGTCCCTTACCGCTCCGGTGAAGGAACCCTTCACGTGTCCGAAAAGCTCGCTTTCGAGAAGCGTCTCGGGCAGCGCCGCGCAGTTGATCGAGACGAAGCGCTGCTCGGAGCGCGAACTCGCCGCGTGGATGGCACGAGCGACCAGCTCCTTGCCGGTACCGCTCTCCCCTCTCAGAAGCACGGTGCTCGTCGTCTTCGCCACACGATCGATGAGATCGAAAACACCCGCTATCCCTTCGCTCTCACCAATCATGTTCCGCTCGCTGTCGACGTGCAGCGCCCGCTCGAGATCGACGTTCTCCTCCCTGAGCCTCTGCACTTCAAGAGCGTTGCGCACGACCTGCTTGAGCTCCTCGTTCGAGACAGGCTTCAGAAGGTAGTAGAAGGCACCGAGGTTCAGGGCCTCGATCGCGGACTCCTGTGAGGCATGCCCGGTCACGATGATTATCGGGACGGTCGGGTCCGATTCGCGGAATGCACCCAGGAGATCGATTCCCGTCATTCCCGGAAGCTGAATATCCGTGATGACTGCATCGAAGCTCTCCTTCGAACTCAGCCTCACCGCCTTCTTCCCATCCGCAGCCGCCTGCACTTCGTAGCCCTCGCGCTCCAGCATCATCGCGAGATATTCTCGAATGCTGTCTTCGTCGTCCACGACCAGGATTCTTCCGTGCGCCATCGCAGTGTCCTTCCGAATACGCTTCGTTAGTCGCCCACTCCGGGCAAGAATACTATGAACCTGCTGCCTTGACCCCGTTCGCTCTCGACCGTGATCCGTCCGCCCTGCAGCTCGACGAGTTTGTCGACGATCGCGAGTCCAAGTCCGGTTCCGCCGGTCTTGGAGGTCACAAACGGCGCGAATACCTGATCCACACGCTCCGTTTCAATGCCACATCCTGTATCTCGAACGACCATTGCCACCTCACCGTCGCCCGCCTTCAAGTCCGTTTCGGAGACAGGCATGAGAGAGACACTGACACGGCCGTCTCCCTCGATCGCCTCGAAGGCGTTGATGACGAGGTTCAGGAGGATCTGCCGTATCTGCTCCGGGTTTCCCCGCACGCTCGCACCGCGACAGTCGACGTCAAGCGTGATGCCCGATCTGTAACTCGAGTGGTTCCTCGCGAGAAGAGACACTTCATGTGTGAGTTCGCCCAGGTCCACGCGGCCGACAACACCCTCTTCCACACGGCCGTAGCTCAACACACCCTGCACAAGATTGCCCAGCCTCTCAGACTCCTTCAGCACGAGTTCGACCAATCTCGCATCATCGCTCCCCGGATCTATTCCATCCCGGATCATCTCAACTGAGCCCCGGATCGCATTCAGTGGATTCCGGATCTCATGCGCGAGCCCGGCCGCGAACTCACCCAACGCCGCGAGGCGGTCAGCGTGACGCATCCTCCGTTCCATCTCTCGCACATCCGTGAGATCCTGGAAGATCGCGATCGCACCCCTTGCCTCTCCCTCGTCATCACGAAGGACAGAGGTGGAAAGCCCAATGGGAATCCTCGATCCATCGGGGCGCGTGATCGTGAGCTCCGCGCGCGTCTCTGAACGTCCCTCCCCAAGCGCGGCTGCAATGCGCTCGGCGAAGGGGGGAACGGCCGACAACACTTCCTGGAAGTCGCGACCGCGTGTCTCTGCCTCGGAGATACCGAGGATGTCGCGTCCTGCCCGATTCAGATGAATGAGAATGCCCGCACGGTCTACGAGAACAAGCCCGCTCCGGATGCTCTCTACGATGTTCTCTGCATGAATCTGCGCTCTGGCCAGCTCGGATCTGGTCTCCTCAAGCCTCTGCTCGCTCTCACGCGTGCGGGTCCCCAAGAACCCGACGAGAAGTGCTACTAGGACCAGTGACAGCGAGAGAATCACGGCCTCATCAAGGAGCTGGAATCCAAGCCGACCCGGGGAATCCGACCAGTTGATCAGAAACAGCCCGGCGAATGCCGCGAGAGCGGAGGCTGCTATGACGACGCCGGCACGCGTACCGAGCGCCGACGCGGCTGAGATCACAGGCAGGAAATAGAGCAGCTTGAAGGGACTTCCGACGCCTCCCGAGAAGTAGACCAGAAGGGTTATGAGTGCGATGTCTGAGGCCAGCTGAACCGGCAGGATCACGCGACGCCACCTGCCCCACGTGTGCCAGAAGAGGAAGACACCGCTCAAGAGAAGCACGGCAGCGCCGATCACCACGATAGGCGCCAGGTCGAATTCACCTCGACCGATGGACGCGACACCTATCACAACGGCGGCCACAACGAGTCGCCCGACGATGCCACTTCTCACACTCGACAGCTGTCTCATCGCTGACTACTTCCCTTCCGCCTCGGGCGGGAGCAAGACAGTATCAACAACTACCATCGGTCTCATGCGTTCGAGAGTTCGCGGGCCTATCCCCTTCACCTCAAGAAGATCCGTCGGATCAGAGAAGTGCCCGAGAGTCTTCCTCAGTTCAATGATCGCCTTCGCACGAACCGGCCCTATGCCGGGAAGGAGCTTGAGCTCCGTCTCGTCGGCGGTGTTCAGATTCAGAGGCCAGACGGGAGCGCTGCTCTTGGCGACCTCATCCAGGGCCGTGGCCGTCTCAAGTCGAAGCCCCTTGACGCGCGACGGATCGACTCGTCCGACCGCGAGCACTATGGCGCCAACGAGAACAGCCAGAACCAGAAACACTACGACTGCGCGCTCATCGCGCGTGAAAACACCCTTCACCCCATCACCTCCACCCAATCTACTGAATCTAACGAATTGCAAAACGCAATGCAAACTAATCCTCACGCCAACCCACGAGGGCAGACCACTTGGACCGGGGGAATGACCGCTTGAGGGGGTACTGCTATGGTGCTCGCAGGTAGAGTAGGGGGGGGCAGGAATCGATCGAGTCGATCAGCTCTGGAGGCTTCAGGAGAGCCCGACCGCTTAGTTCCAGAAATCCCAGGAGAATCCGACGGTGAGAAGCCGACCGGCCGGATCGCGCCCGGGCCACCGCTGGCGGTCCACCTCAAGTGGATCATCCATGCGGACGTAGATGTGCGCGGGTCCGACATCCGCGGTCAGACTCGCTTTCGTACGAAGCGCGTAGTCGTCCGCCACATCCGGAGCCTCGTAGATGGCACCGATTGCCAGTCGTGCGCGGAGCGTCTCCTTGAAGAGGAGCCGCACCAGCCACACCTCCGCATCGACCAGGACCGGTGGCGCCGGAACCAGACCCTGCGGAGCGCCGTCCTCCGTCAGATCCACACGCATCCTCGCACCGCCCGTCAGGCTGTCGTCCACGACCGCCCATAGTGAGAGCGCCCCCACAATCTCACTACTGCGGTTGCCGGGAGACAGGACACCGCCATCACCTTCGAGAAGCACGATCCCCGAACCAACTCTGGAGAGTCCGCCCGCAAGACCTCCGGACACAATCCGGCCGCTGGTTGACCAGCCGCAGCTCAGGGTAGCCGCCGTCTCCGGATCGAGTGCGGGGTTTCCCTCGACCGACATGCTGCCTCCGCTGGAACCCGGAATCGGCGTCTCGACAAGGGCAAGCTCGACTACCGTGGGCTGCCGTCCACCGAGGTTCGCTGCCAGCCAGAAGCCACTCGCATGAGGATCGCGCGTTAGAAGAAGGAGAGCCTCGGGAATCAGCGCTTCACGCTCGTAACTCGCCCCCAACGACGCATAGAGCGTCCAGGCCGAGCCATACCTGAGCCTTCGGTCAACGCCGGCAGCTACCGTGGCGGCACGCTCGGATTCCCGAAGCAGCGTGCCACGCGCACTGTGGCTCGCTCCGTGGATCCGCACGGCATCGAACGGACCGGCTGCGAAGGAGAGTGCCACGCCGTCCATCGTGCCGTCGATACCGCCGCCTCCGGCGCCCGCCCGATCCGAATCGAGCCAGCTCTCCGTGTGGAAGAGCTGGACGCGAGTCGTCCCGTCTGTCGCCACGAGATCGACATCGCTCCTGATGAGGCGGTTGGCTACCGATGAGATGTCCGACGAATCGAACGGAAGATGTCGCTCTACATCTACTCTCATTCCCCGAGCGTCGACTCTCCACGCTCCAGTGAGAGGGATCGTGACTCTGCCACCCATCGCCCCGCTGTCGTACGACCCGCCCGGTACCGGAGCTCGTCCCTCACTCGTCTCCATGAAGCCCTGAAGACCCACGTCCCCGTCCAGGAGTTGTCGCCCGAACTCGAACAACAGAGCACGCGCGCCCAGATCTCCGCTCATCATCCCGGCCCTGGCGAACGGCATCGCCGCGGGCTTCCGTCCCGGATGCACGCTCACTGCGAGACCCGCTCTACCACCGGCTCCCAGACCTGCCGGCCCGATCGGCGCCGCGTGCACGCGCTCCGCCGTTGTGAGCGGCCAGATCGAGAGATCGGGGCCGCTGGGTACCAGGACCGTACCGGAGGCGGTCCCATATGCCTCCAGCAGATCGAGCCCGCCTAGAATCCGGTCGCGTGTGTCGCGGCCTCCCATGATCACGGTGGTCATCGATGGAGGGAGGGCGCCACAGGCGATCGATGAACGGTGTCCCTGCCAGCCCGATGACTCAACCCGCGCACCGGGAACTCCTGCGAGCAGAGCCGCAGTGTTCTCTGTCCCTGTGGGAGCCGAATTCTGGATGGCAACAATGGAGAGCGGATGCCCGATGCGCTCGATCAAGAGTGTATCGGGTGCCTCGTGTTCGTACCGAGCCGGCACGACCCGCGTGCTGTCCGGGGCGAAGAGGCCGGGCTCAGCAATGCCGGCCGGTTCCTGTGCGGCGGCGAGAACAGCGCCAACGAGAGCGGCGCAGGTCACGACAATCAGAACAATAACAAGGTCGCGAACCGCCTTCATGGTTTCCTCGTGGGAAGAAGCTCCGATCAGATCGACGTGTGCTCCGCGCTCCGCCTGGTCATGGCAATGGCTCGAGGAACAACTACGGGTACGAGCATGGCGAAGACGATCGTGTTCGACACGATGTGTACTGTCGAGAAGAAGGCGTTTCCGACAAGCGCTGCCACAAACCCCGTGCCGACATCCAGGCTGGCCACGGCCAGACCCGCAATAACGCCAACCTGATAGATGCCCGTCAACACGAACCCGGTCACAGCCGCGAGAGCCACTTGGCGAAGCCTCCCCCCCGTCCGCCACACCCCACCGAGTGAACCACCGACGAAGCCGATGAATGCCATCGTGAGAACCTGCGCGATGAACATGGGAGGGATACCGAGGCCCGAACCTATGGGATTCGCGCCGGAGTAGATCCCCATCGCGATCATCCCAAGGCAGGCTCCGCGCCAACGTCCCAGCACGGCTCCAGACACGAACACCGTGAAGGAGACGAGTTCGATGTTCGGGACATGCGCAAGCAGCATGCCGAGCGCGACGGCCAGGGCTGTCAGGATCGCCATCAATGCGAGGCCTTGAGCGCTCCCTCCGGCCCTCTTCCGATCGACCATCCTGCCTCCACGCAACTTGAGCCTCGATAAAGAGCCGGTACGTTCACGCTCGCCGGCTCCGGTCAATCGATCGCCGTTCTCGCGCGGTCAAGCCGGTCGGGCGTTACATCATCAAGCTGAGTCTCATCCGAGCCTATCTCGCCGATCGGCTCAATGTACTGAGATATCTCGGCCTGGTCCGCCGGATTCAGACGTGCCCAGTTGCGCTGAACCTCGCTGATGAGCGGTGTTCCGCACTTGCCCGGAACGTTACTCCTGTACTCGGACGGAAGGCTCAACGGATCGAACATCGCGTACACCTTGTACAGAAGGCTCGTCGAGTAGTCGATCCTGCCCTCGGCGAACGCGAACGAGATGAGAGAGTATGTGTCGAACTCGGCTTGTTCACCGGTCGGACCACTCGCTGTCGTCGGGACATCCGGCGCACTCTCAGCCACCGTCGACGGTGCGCATCCCGTCGAGACCCCTACACAGATGATAAGCACCGATAGAAAAGCCAATCGCATGGAACCTCCGCTCCTTGAGCGGCGCACTACGACACCTTCTCAAGCACCGTAGCCATTGCCTGCTCGGCAAGACGGTCTGCCCTTTCCACCATCTCATTCATGGCGGCCCGCGCCTCTTCCACGAACAGAGCGTGCCGCTCTACCCGGATCCCTCCAAGGTTGATCAGGACGTTCAGGCGTGCCGCGTGGACACCGGCTCGGCCATTGAGCGCCGCCACTCCCGCGTCGGAAACGGCGTTCACGTTTCCTTTCTCGGCAACGGAGACGGACAGCTCTACGACCTCCACGCACTTGCCCATCACCACGAGAGGAACGCTGGCAGCGTCCACGAGGCTGTCCTGAAGCGCCGCCTTCCTTGCCGCCTTCTCCTCGTCGGTCTCTTTGGGAAGCTTCATCGCGGTCATCACCTTGTCGAAGGCCGCCGCGTCTTCATCGATCAGTTGATTGAGCTCCAGGCGAAGCCGCTCCGTCTCCACGAGGACACGCTTGAGATCTTCCTCAACGTCCACGTATTTCTTCTTGCCAATCGTGAGATTGCAGACCATGGAACAGAGTGAGGCTCCCAGGGCGCCTGAGAGCGCAGCGACACTGCCGCCACCTGGTGTCGGCGAATCTGAAGCAAGCTCTGCAAGAAACTCATTTACTGCAGTCATCGGACCTCCAATGTCTACTTCTCGGAAAGACGGTTCTCCAGAATCAGGTCGCGATCGAAATTCTCGAGCCTCAGGAAGAAATCGGCGCAGTCAACGAGCGCATCCAGTGGCACCAGCCCGACTATCTCGCTTCCTATGACCGGAACGCCATACCGCTCCGCCTCGCTCTTCACGAGCTCAAAGACACGGAACAACGGCGTTCCCTTGTAGTGCACCATGTTCATCGAGACCTGGACGATGCCGCGGTCCTTGATCTCGAAACCCATCGCCTTCACATATCTGAGACCTCCGCCCGCGTGTCGTATGGACTTCGCTATCCGCTTGGCGATCGAGATATCGTCGGTTCCCAAGTTGATGTTGAACGCCACAAGGAACTGCCGCGCCCCGATCGCTATCGCGCCGGCCGTCGGGTGTATCTTGTTTGGACCGAAGTCCGGCTCCTTCGCAGGGTTCGTCCCGATCTCGTCTCTCAGGCCCTCGAACTGGCCCTTTCTGACCTTCGCGAGATTCTGCCGCGTCGGACGAGTCGCCGCCTCCTCGTAGAGGAACACGGGGATGTCGAGTTCGCTCCCGACTCTCTCGCCCAACTTCTTCGCCAGCTCGACGCACTCAGCCATCGTGACCTCACTGACCGGCACGAACGGACAGACGTCTGTCGCTCCCATGCGCGGATGCTCTCCATCGTGCTTCGTCAGGTCGATGAGATCCCGCGCCTTCTCTATTCCCTTGAACACGCCTTCCAGGACCACGTCGGGCTCACCGATGATCGTGACGACCGCCCTGTTGTGATCCGCGTCCATCTCCTTGTCCAGAAGCCTCACTCCCTCGATCGCCGTCATCGCTCCCACGATCTGATCCAGGACCTCGGGACGTCGCCCCTCGCTGAAGTTAGGGACACACTCAACAAGCCTCATCGGTTACCTCCATCTCGAGGACACGCCGCCATAGGAGACCCTGTACCCTCTCCTACACATTGTGCCCGCGTGTTGACACGACCGTGCCGCGTTTGACGACTGTCGCCGCCAGATTCACACCGTAATGATAGGGAATCGCCCTGTAGTCGTCCACGTCCCAGACCACCAGATCGCAGAGCTTGCCGACGGCCAGCGACCCCACACTCCTCTCCATACCCACGGCGCATGCCG
>DAOVNE010000204.1 GCA_030630395.1 Candidatus Eiseniibacteriota bacterium | reverse complement strand
TCATTCAAGCAGACGCCACCGAGCCTGTCCCGTTCAACGAGGACGACTTTGAGACCGAGCTGGGCAGCTCGAATGGCGGCGACGTAGCCTCCCGGGCCCCCACCAACCACGGTCAGATCGAATCTCTCCGGCATCGACTCCTCGCTTTCCACGCATAGCACGTTTCTCGTGAGCTTTGGGTCAAGCCTATCGGTCACAGCCTTGCCGTGTCAACCGCTGGCTCGCAGAGTGCGAAGCAGCAAGCCGTCTGACGCGTCGAATGTGCCGGCACGTCGAACGGGTTGGCACGTCGAATGTGCCGGCAGATCGAACCCGCTGACACCTGAGACACGTTGACGCACCCCGCACAATGTGCTACACGAGTGAGACAGCTGATCATGGAAGGTGGACCCGTGGCCGTTATCGTACAGAAATATGGTGGCACGTCTGTTCAGGATCATGAGCTGGTCCTGCGCGTCGCCCATAGGGTGGCCGGTCTCAGAAGCCAGGGAAACGACGTGGTCGTCGTGGTCTCCGCTCGTGGTGAGACGACCGATCGGCTCATGCAGGAGGCCAGACGTTTCACCGACGCGCCCGAGCAGCGTGAACTCGACATGCTCATGAGCGCCGGCGAGCGCATATCGATGTCGCTTCTCGCGATAGCCCTCAATTCGATCGGATGCGCGGCAGTCTCCTTCACCGGTTCGCAGGCCGGGATAATCACCGATACTCGCCACACCGACGCACGTGTTCTGGAGGTGAGACCGTTCAGGGTTGTGCGTGAGCTTGAGCGGGGAAACGTCGTCGTTGTCGGCGGATTCCAGGGTGTAAGCACGGCGAAAGATGTCACAACACTCGGCCGCGGAGGATCGGACACGACGGCCGTCGCGCTGGCGGCCGCTCTCAAGGCCGACCTCTGCGAGATTCTGACCGACGTGGATGCTGTCTACACTGCGGATCCCCGTATCGTGCCCGACGCGCGCGCGATCGACGAGATAGGCTACGGCGACATGGCCGAGCTGGCCCGCTTGGGCGCACGGATACTCAAAGAGGAGGCGGTCCGGTTCGCGGAGCGTAGCGGCATCGCGATCCACATTGCCGGGAGTAACAGCGACGCCCCCGGAACGATCGTTCTCAAGGAACCACACGGGCAGGAACCAGCAATCGTCGGCCTCTCGCTCCTCGAAGACCAGATCTTCCTGTCGGTCAGGAGAGTTGATCACGACCGGATGATGTCGTGGGTGGGAGCGGCTGCACATCCGCTCTTCGTCGTCCATTCAGGCGACCGGATCGAGATCGTGGTGCCGGGCCTCCCGCCCGGGGTCGTCGTGCCTGACGATGCTGCGAAGGATGGTGTCTCCGGACTTTCGGCCGACGTTGTCGCGATGAACGTGGATGTCGTCTCGATCGTGGGAAGCGGGGCGGCCGAGGGCGTTGTAGTCACCGGAGCCATTGCCGAACTGGAACGATCTGGAACGAACTGCATCCGCTCAGTGGCCCTGGGGCGCTCAGCACTCCTTGTGCTGCCACTCGGAAGCGGCGCACGCGCGAAACTCCTCCTGCATGACTCTTTTATCGGAACGGGACAGTGACAGGCATGACCGGCGAGTGGCCTAGGTCGGGAGGGCGATTCTGCGCCCGTTTCTGTAGAGGTCTCTGACTGCTATCTCACGAATGCCGCTCTGTGAAACCTCGAACGGGTCATCCGCAAGCACGACGAAGCTGGCCTCCTTGCCGGGTTCCAGCGTCCCCCTCCTCCCCTCATCGAATGATATCCAGGCTGCGGCGCGTGTGAAGAGCGAGACAGCTTCGAACACGGATGTGCGCTCGGCCTCATTCGGCCTGTTGACGGCCGCGTGAATGCCCAAGAGAGAATCCATCGGGGTCACGTATGAGTCAGATCCACCGGCCAGTGGAACGCCGGCCTCAAGCAGAGTCCTGTACGGGTTCGTGCGCGCGGCTCTTGCCGCCCCGAGCCGCTTCTCCATCATTCCGCCGGGGCCGCCCCACATGAGTTCGAACGTCGGTTGGACACACGGAGCTATGCCGAGCCTCAAGATGGAGGCGATGTGCGCAGCCGAAGGCAGCTCGCAGTGCTCGATCCTGTGCCGCGAGGATGCGGCATCGTGTCCGCACGCCGCCTCGTAGCATGCGAGCGCCTGCCCGATGGCCCGCCCACCGAGGGCGTGCACTGAGAGCTGGAGACCGCGCTCGTGCGCAGACCGAAAGAACCCGGTCAGCTCGTCATCCGTATAGTAGAGAGTACCTCGCCCTTCACGGTCCGCGTACGGCTCCGCAAGCGCCGCGGTCCCCGAGCTGAACGAGCCATCGAGAAGAAGGCAGCCTCCTATCCTCGGAAGCCCGAGACCAGCGACGCGCGCGACGTCCTCCGTCTGCGCAAACACGACGAGCTCAATCGGCAACTGATCCTGAATCTCCACAATCAACTCGATGTCGGAATCGTTCGGATCCTTGTTTCCCACGAGCGCGTGCACGACACCGATCCCCCGCCTCACGGCCTTCCATGCGGCGGCGTGGAAGCACGAGATCCGTTCGTCTCTGGTCAACGAGTCCCTGGATGCGAGCGCAGCGACGCCGTTGGCTTCGAGCCTCAGCACACCGGTTGGGCGCCCTGCCTCGTCCTTCTCAACTCCGGGGAGATCGTCGCTCACACCGAGCACATTCATCGCTCGACTGTTGACCGCGCAGGAGTGCCCATCCCGGCGTCTGATGAATATGGGGACATCGCTCGATATCGCATCCAGATCATCCCTCGTCGGGTAGCGCCCGTCAGGGAGGAGATCAGGATCAAAGGAGTGAGCTCTGAGCATGGGTCCGGGGAGTGCACGAGAGGCATCGAGGATGAGTTCCAGAACATCGTCGAATCGGGTCGCCTGCCCGAGATCGAGATCTATCTCGAGAAGGCCGGTCTCCAGGAAGTGGACGTGGCAGTCACAGAGGGCCGGCAGAATCGTCTCTTTGGAGTGATCCAGCTCGGGCAGGCCGCTCGCAAGTGATTCAGGAACAGGCCCCCGGCCGAGACGCTCGATGACGCCGTCACTGAGGATCATCCAGTCGTGCGGCTCCTCTATCCTCGCCATCGAACGGATGCGACCTCGTACCAGAGTCCTCACCTGCTCCCCCCAGAGCCATCCCGGATCCGTGTCATCGACCGTTCTGGATCCGCATCGTCGACCATCCTAGATTCGTGTCATCTCGACAAGCGTATAGTCTCCGAAGCCATACTTGTCCACGAACACGAACTTCCTGTGCTCACCGTAGTAGTACCAGGTCTCCCAGCCATGCATGGAGGGTCCGCTCGCCATGGTATCAACATCATCCGGCTCGCCATGTTGAATGAAGACGCGGCCCATGTCGGTCTGCCAACCCTCGAGAAGCGACGTGAATCGGTTGTTGGCGTAGCCCAGTCGCTGAAGAAACTCCTCCTTGAATTCGTTCCAGTCCGTCGTGGGGTCAAGGTCTCGGCCACTCCAGAAGGCATCCCATGCCTCGTCACGCTCATCGGGAGCCGCCGAAACCAGTCGGGCAACCTCTTCACGAGTGGCGACGTACCCGATCTGCACGATCATCTTCTCGAAATCGTCGCCCCAGCTCTTCGGAGAGGTCAGGACTCTGAACGGCGATTCGATGTGTGTCTCGATGCCCCCGGGCGCCAAGACGTTCACATCAAGAATGTAGTCACCGACCTCGAAATCGACCACGGAGAACTGCCGTACGTGTCTTGTCACCCACGCGGTTTGCACGACCGTGTCGCGCATGGTCATCTGAGTCTGGTTGTCGAGCGTTCTGGCCCTGAGTTCGAGCGTGTAGGCGATCCCGCTGTCTCCGTAGGCAGGTATGTGCACGCGAACGATGGAGTTCTCCTGCCCATACTGCCTTGAGGGGTTCGGAGCAAACTCCGGGATGTCGGGAGGCAGGCTCTCTGCCGCTCTTTCGAACTCGACCGTGCCGATCGCTACGCGCCCTTCTGCGAGCGCATCAACGTCTATCCGCCGCTCGGCCACGCCGCGCTCTC
>DAOVNE010000088.1 GCA_030630395.1 Candidatus Eiseniibacteriota bacterium | reverse complement strand
ATAGATGCGCGAGGATACAGCTTCACAGCACGAGTTACTGGTCTCGTCTCTGCAGGCGTCCATCCGTCGGCACGCCAGATACTCACTCGGCCTCGAGTGGGGGGAGATGACGAACGATGACATGTTCAGGGCTGTCAGCATGGCAGCCCGCGATCTCCTGATCGACGGCATGCTCGAGACCGAACATCGCTACGAACGCGCCGGCGCCAAGCGGCTGTACTACCTCTCCATGGAGTTCCTCATGGGGAGATCGCTCGGCAACAACCTCTACAACCTCGGCATCCACGATGTCTGCAACGAAGCGCTTCTCGGTCTCGGGGTTGATCTCGAGGAAGTGCGGGAGTGCGAGCGTGACGCCGCTTTAGGAAACGGAGGGCTGGGCAGGCTCGCGGCCTGCTTCCTCGATTCCCTTGCGACACTCGGGATGCCCGGCTTCGGATACGGAATCAACTACCAGTATGGTCTCTTCAAGCAGATCATCGAACGCGGATACCAGAAGGAGCGCCCGGACGACTGGATGGCAAGCTCCAACCCATGGCTCATCGAGAAGGCCAACGAGTCCCTGATGATTCCCGTCTACGGTCGCGTGGAAGAAGGACATGACGCGAACGGCACACCGCGCTCGGTGTGGAAAGACTGGAAGGTCGTGGTGGGCATCCCGCACGATATGCCGGTCGTCGGGTACGGCGGCAAGGCCGTGAACTACCTGCGGCTGTTCTCGGCGCGCTCATCGCAGGATTTCGATATGCAGATCTTCAATCAGGGCGAATACCTGCGGGCCGTCCAGCAGAAGATCGCCTCCGAGACAGTCTCCAAGGTCCTCTACCCATCGGACTCGATCGAGAAGGGTCGGGAACTCAGGCTTCTCCAGGAGTACTTCCTGGTCGCATGCGCCGTGCGCGATATCATACGGCGGTACGAGGACTCGCACGACGATCTTGAGGAGTTCTCGTCTCAGGTCGCCATCCACTTGAACGACACCCACCCCGCATTGACCGTCGCCGAACTCATGCGCTTCCTCGTGGACGACAGAGGCGTGGTCTGGGAGAAGGCGTGGCAGATCACCAGGGACACACTGGGATTCACCAATCATACGCTCATGCCGGAGGCCCTCGAGAGCTGGCCGGTCGGATTGATGGAGCGAATAGTGCCGCGCCACCTCCAGATAATCCGCGAGATCGACAGTCGCTTCCGCGAGCGGGTATCCCTCGTCTGGCCCGGTGATGATGAACGCCTGCGACGCGTCTCGATCATATCTCCCGAGAACGGCGGCTACGTGCGCATGGCCAACCTCTCCATCGTGGGCAGCCACGCGGTGAATGGTGTTGCTGGACTTCATACGGAGCTCATCAAGAGCGAGCTGGTCCCGGAGTTCTACGAGCTGTGGCCGGAGCGGTTCCACAACAAGACCAACGGCGTCACTCAGAGGCGGTGGTTGCTGAAGGCGAATCCACCTCTCGCCGATCTTCTGACGAGCACTATCGGCAGTGAGTGGATCACGGATCTCGACGCGCTTCGCGCGCTCGAGCCGCACGCGTCCGACCCGGGTTTTCAGGAGGCGTTTGCCGGCGTCAAGGAACTCAACAAAGCACGGCTTGCCAAGACCATCGCCGAGACGGCCGGGATATCCGTGGATCCGCATACGCTCTTCGATGTGCACGTGAAGCGGATGCATGAGTACAAACGGCAGCTCCTGAATGTGCTCCGCATCATCCATGAATATCTGCTGATCATCGAAGACGGCAAGGAACCGGCTGTGCCCAGGACCTACATATTCGCCGGCAAGGCCGCTCCCGGCTATTGGGCGGCGAAGCAGATCATCAAGCTCATCAACAACGTCGGCGCCACGATCAATCGCGACGAGCGCGTCCGCGGTCTTATCAAGGTCGCCTTCATTCCCGACTATCGCGTCTCACTGGCGGAACGGATCATCCCGGCCGCGGACATCAGCGAGCAGATCTCGACTGCCGGTACGGAGGCATCCGGAACCGGGAACATGAAGCTGAGCATGAACGGTGCTCTCACGATGGGGACGCTCGATGGCGCCAATGTCGAGATACTGGCGGAGGTCGGTGAGGAGAACATCTACATCTTCGGCCTGACGGTCGATCAGATCTCGGAGATGAGAAAGTCCGGCAGCTACGATCCTCGCCAGATCTACTCGAGCGACGAGCAGATCCGGCGTGTCCTGGACTGCTTCAGCTCGAACAGGTTCAGCCTGCATGAGCCCGGGCTCTTCGAGTGGCTCTACAAGTCACTGCTTGAAGATGGGGATTACTACTTCCATCTGGCGGATCTGCCTTCGTATGTCGAGGCGCAGGATAGGGCGAGCGCCGAGTACGCTGATCAGTCGCTCTGGCGCAAGAAGGCCATCCTCAATGTGGCCAGGATCGGTCGCTTCTCCAGTGACCGGACCATCCGCGAATACGCGCGCGACGTGTGGGGCATCAAACCCGTGCTGTAGATGAGGCTGTAGGGGCCAGGCAACGAACCCGTAGGGGTCGCCTGGTGCTATGCGGTTCCAAGTACTTCGCGGAGCTTGGTGACAAGTTTCGCGGAGAGGTAGGGCTTCTGAATGAAGCCGGCCAGCCCCTGGTCCGCGAACCGCTCGACGACTTCAAGTTCGCCGTAGCCACTCGACATGATAACACGAACATCCGGGCGGATTCGGAGAAGCCTCTTGAGGGTCTCCTCGCCTCCCATGTTCGGCATCGTGAGATCGAGCAGCACGCAGACGATGTCATCGCTGTTCTTGCGGTACGTATCGATTGCCTTGAGTCCGTCTGATGCAGTGAGGACCGAGAACCCGGCGCGTTCGAGCATCTGCTGGGTGACCTTACGGACGGTGGCTTCGTCATCGACAAGCAGGACCGTGCCGTCCGTGTGCCCGTCGTCTCTTGCTGTGTCTTCTGTCTGTGCGGGTGCGACGGCCTCTTGTCTGTTCGTGCTCGTCGATGCCGCGTCGGGTCCTGCCGGGAAGAGGATGCGGAAGGTCGTGCCAACGCCCGGCACACTCTCGACAATGATTCCTCCCTTGTGGCCGCGCACGGTCCCAAGGACCGCGGCAAGTCCGAGCCCCCTGCCTGTGAATTTCGTGGTGAAGAACGGATCGAAGATCCTGGAGAGCGTCTCCTTGTCCATGCCGGAGCCCGTGTCATGCACATCGACGTAGACGTACTGTCCCTCTGGTAGCTGTTCATCCGTCCATGTATCGGCCATGGAGGAGACATCGAACCAGGCCGCTCCGGTCGTCACCATCACACTGCCGCTCTCTTCTCCGATGGCGTCAGAGGCGTTCAGGATGATATTCGTGATCACCTGCTGCAACTGCGTTGCGTCACCCTCGATGAGAGGTAGATCAGAGGCAAGGGAGTAACTCATGATGGCGCCGGTAGAAGTGGAGGCGGTCAGAAGCTGCTCCATCCCCCGGATCAACACGTTCAGATCGACCGGTTCGGTGACGAAACGCCCCCTGCCGGAGTACGCGAGCATCTGACCGCTGAGCTCGGCTGCGCGTCCCGCCGCCTCATGTACCGCCTCGATGCTGAGGCGGGCGGCCCCCGACATTCCAAGATCCATCAACGCGAGGTCCGCGTTTCCAAGGATGCCCGTCAGAAGATTGTTGAAATCATGCGCGATGCCGCCGGCGAGCACGCCCAGGCTCTCAAGCTTCTGCGCTTGCCGCACCTGATCCTCAAGTTCGCGGCGTTCCTCCTCGGCCTTTTTGCGCTCGATGGCAAGGGAGATGTTGCCGGACACGAACCGCATGAGTTCCAGCTCACGTTCCCCGTAGAGTTCGCTCTCCTCGTAGCTCTGAACAACGACGACACCAAAGACACCCCTCGTCGACTTGAGCGGCATGCCGAGCCAGATGGGGGATGCGTTCCCGTAGACGGTGATAGCCTGTTCGCTCTCGAGGCGCCTCTGCGTCTGCTCGTTGATGAGGTACGGCTCCCCCGTTCGCCTCACGAAGTCCGTCACGCTGTTTTCGAGGCTCATGGGTTTCGTCGGCGTCTCATCGCAGACATCGACGTGATAGGGGAAGGAGTAGAGCCCGGTCTCATCGTCGTAGAGCGCGACGTAGAAGTTGGCGGTGTCGATCAGCCTTCCGAGCTGCTCGCGGATGATGCCGAGAAGCTCCTCCAGCGTATCGGTGCCGCCGACTGCTTCAGAGATGTTTGAGAGCACTGACTGTACTTCCTCGGCCGTCTTCCGCTCAGATATGTCGCGCACGAGGCCCCAATTGAGAGCACGCTCTCCATCTTCTCCGTCGGCGCGCCAGGCGCGGATCGATACGGCGACCGTACTACCGTCCTTCCTCACATACTCCTTCTCGTACACGTCTGAGAATCCCTTGACGACGACCTGGCTACGAAACACCTCATCGTCCTTCTTGTGCCATTGTTCCGGCGTTATCTCTCGGATGTTCATTCCCAAGAACTCTTCGTGCGTGTAGCCGAGCATCTCCAGGAAGGCGGGGTTGGCGTCCTCCGCGACGCCATCGATCGTCGCGATGACGATGCCGTCACGCGTCGTGTTGAAGAAGCCCCGGAACTTCTCCTCCGACACGCGGAGCGCATCGACCACCCTGGCTCCAACAATGACACTCCCAAGCTGAGACGCTATCCCCTCGAGCCCGCGCCTTGCGAGGGCGTGGATGTCGTCCTTCGTGTGCGAGGCGACATTCAGACACCCGATCACCTTGCTCTCGTGCACGATGGGAAGCATCCCGAGCCCACGGAGTCCTTCACTCGCTCTGAACTCATCCTTCGGAACGTCCAGGTCGTCATACCCGACGTAGACGGGCTCGCCGGCCGACACGAGCTTCGCACTCGGTTCGTCCTGGCCGTAGCAATCTGTCGCGGTTGTGAACTCGTCGGAGAGCCCCTTGTGACATCTCATCCTGAGTTCTCCGGTGGCATCATCAAGCAGGTAGATGCCTCCGCAGTCCATGTCAGAAACAAGGAGTGCAGCGTCGAGGCAGAGGTGGAGCGCTTGATCCAGACCCGTGGCGGAGTGGAGAGTGATCCCCAGGTCTCTCTGCACGCGGACCAGCTTGTCGATCTGGTGCCGCTCACTGATGTCGCGAACGAACGCCTGGATGTACGTTCTCCCATCAAGTTCGATAGCGTTCAGGCTGACCTCGGCGTCGAAGGTCGTGTCGTCGTATCGGCAGTGCGTCCACTCAAAGACCTGCGGGGTGCCTTTCAGTGCCGCACCTATCTTCTCGCGCGCCTTGTCCTTGGAGGTGCGGCCATCGGGCTGATCGGCGGGCGAGAAGCGATACGGTGGCTGCCCGATGATCTGGTCACGCGTGCACCCGAACATCTCGAGCGTCTTCGTATTGCAGTCGATGAACATCTCTCCGAGCAACAGGAAGATAGCGTCGTTTGCCTGGGCAAAGAGCGAGCGGTATCGCTGTTCGCTCTCGTGTCTTGCCAGTTCAATCTGTCTCTCACGGGTGATGTCCCTGACTGCCCCGTAGATGTGGGTTACGGTAGTTCCGTCATCTCCCATGACTGGTCTGGCGTGGTCCTTGACCCAACGTCTCGAGCCGTCCTTCGTGACTATTCGGTACTCAACCGTCTTCTGCTCGCCGCGCCAGAGGACCCTGAGATGCTCCTGTCTGATTCCAAGATCGTCTGGATCAACCAGTGCCTCCCAGCCGCCGCTCGCCCTCATGTCGGCTGCCGTGAAGCCCGTGATATGCGTGATGGCCTCGGTCACCCACTCGAGAGAGACCTGGTCATTCTTGACTCTCAACGCGTATGCGTAATCGGATGTGAGCTCGGAGATGAGACGGTAGCGCTCCTCGCTCTCTTCGAGAGAGTTCTGTGTGTCTCTCCTCCAGGTGACGTCCACACCTGTTCCCCAGTTGCTCCATCCTTCAATCGGCATCGTCCCCGAGATGTTTGACCACGAGATGAGACGGCTACTGCCGTCCTTGCGGGTGATCTCCCACTCCCACCCTCGGTAGTCGCAACCACGTGCCCTCCACTTCTCAAGCATCTCCTCACGGTAGTCCGGGTCGGGATAAAGAAGACTAAGCGGATCCGGCGCCTCCGTCATCTCCTCGGCTGAGTAGCCGGTCACCCGTTCACACTCACGGTTCCATGCTGTGATGCGGTAGAGTTCGTCGAAGGCGAAGACCATGGTCGGCATATTCTCCAGGATGCGCCGAAGCTGGTCCTCCCGTTCGCTCAAGGTCTCCTCCGCCCGCGTACGTGCGGAGAGGTCTCGCTTCAGCTCACGCGTCATCCTGCTGCCCTCCT
>DAOVNE010000243.1 GCA_030630395.1 Candidatus Eiseniibacteriota bacterium | reverse complement strand
TGGTGACGTCCCACTCCCCACACGGGAACGGATCGCCCACGGTCGCTTCATCACACTTCAGCGTGTAGTGCATGACGATGCGCTCCCACGTTCGTCCGTCGTCGGGGAAGTCGAACGTCGCGCGGCGCGTCTCGATGTCTGAGAACGTGAAGGTCTGAACCGCGAGCGTGTCGCCGGGATCCGCGCACGCTGCACGGGGCAGCCACGGCGTGAGGACGACGAGCAGACAGAGGACAGAAGCGACCTGATGGATCGGATTGAGCTTCACGGCGAGTGTCTCCTCTGAGGCAGCATCAGAGCGCTGTTCAGACAACCGATGGGCAGGGATTCCGTCAGATAATGGGGAGATGCTACTCCAGCATTGCTCACAAATGCAACCGTCGTGAGACTGGGTCGTACGACATCACGCGCGACAGGGACATCTTCCGGGATCTTGAAATGCCACGAAGGCGGGTCGCGTCAGGGCGCCGTGACGTCGGGCTCTGTGGTGAAAACACTGACATTGCTGGTGGCGAAAACGAAACTGTGCTCGTCCACGCCGATGATCTGCCAGTGGTAGAGCGTATCATTCTTAAGCGCGCCACCATCGAGTGGCAGATAGGTAATGCCATAGGTCTCCCCGCACTCGAAGCTCGTACCAGTGGCCCGATACACCCACGCGGTATTCCCGAACTCCCACGAGTCCTCGCGCAAGGTGATGAAGTAGGTTTCCGCCCCCGGCGCCGCGTTCCAGGAGAAGGTCGGTGCCAGCGACACGCCGATCTCATCGTTCGGCGGCGAGAGGCCGTCGATATACTGCCACGTGGGATCCACCGGCACGATTGCCAGCGGGGAAGCCTCGCTCTCTCCACCTGAGCCCGCGGCCGTCACATAGTAGACGTGCTCGTCGTAGGGTTGTTCCGCCAAGTCGTCCTCAAACATCCACATCCCGTCTGCATCGGGCGAGACCAGTCCTTCGTTGATCGGCTCGAAGTCCGCGCTCCCGATGCTTCGATAGACGTTACACCCGAAGATTCCACTCGGCTCCTCTACGAACCACGCGAGCGCCACGGAGTACGACCGGTGTCCTTCCTCACAGTAGTAGATCCCGGCCGCGATGTCTGCCGGCGGATCCGGTGGCACGGTGTCGCTGGCTTCCGTGGTGAAGCCTGTCTCCCCTTCTCCGAACGCGAAGTTATCCTCTCCGAAGGCGCGGATCGTCCACGTGTAGTAGGTGTCGTATTCGAGCTGCCAGCTGCTGGGCGGCACATACGTGACGCCTTCCGTCGCCCCATACTCGAAGCTCGTGGTGCTATCTCGATAGACCCACTCGGGAGGGTTCATTCCGCTATCCGGACTCTCGAGCATAATACAGTAGCTCTCCGCTCCATCGACTTCGTCCCAGCTGAACGTCGGCACCACCGGGACGTCGATCTCCTCGCCCCCGGGCGAGAGACCTTCCACTTCCTCAGTGGAAAAGCCGGCGGGCACAATCACGCCCTCCGACGGTTCCGTCTCGAGACCGTCCATGTCCACAGCAGTAACGACATAGACGTGCTGTGCGTCCGACGGGACATCCACGTCCCAATCATTATATCGATGTCTGGTCACCAGCTCGTCGTTGATTCTCTCATAGGGACCGGTCCCATCCGTACGGTGCACGTTGAAACCCGCCAACCCGGGTCGATCCCACATCACCCACGCGATTGCCACGTTGCCCTCGCGGGCCTCCCCTGGGCTCACAACGAAGCCCATGACCTCCTCGGGCGAAGGGATCTCCGAGAACTCAACATCCTCGGGCTCAAGGAGGTCGAGACTGCACCCGACGCCGAGGATTATCGCCACGGCGACAGGTGCAACCATCGTGACCCTCATGAACTTTCGCATCGTCTGTTCCCTCACACTTGACATCTCCCCAGACAGCTCTCAGCAGCAGGATGGTCGTTCAGGTGTGCCCCCTTCGAATCAGCAGAGACCATCTACATGCAGAGACCACCTACATATTGATACTGGCTCTGAAAACGTGGTTCCTGATCCTGTAGCTGTCTCCGAACCACGCGTTATCTGCCTCGTAGGTTGCGTAGTCGAACTCGAGAGCCCGCCACCTCAGACCCAGGCCCGCCGCGAGCCCATCTCGGCTGACACCGGTCCTGAGTCTGAACGGGCCAATGGGATACTCCACGCCCAGGTGATACGATCCGCCCTGACCGATCTTCTGAATGTCGAAGCCGACCAATAGACCCTGGAGCCCCTCGATGCGGGCAAGCGGTCGCGAAGCGACACCAAGCGCCGCCGAGGCCCTGACGGGCAAACTGGTTCCGTCCTCGTAGCTGAAGTCGAAGCCGCCGGGCAGGTTGTAGAGGACCAGCGACATGGACGTCGATCTACCATCTTGCAGATCCAGACGGGCGGCCAGATCGAAACCGAACCCATAGTCCCACCACATATCGTTGAAATCGTCGTCCGTCTCCAGGCGCTCCCCCTCCTCGCCCTCGTCCTCTTCCCCGATGCCCCACCTGACGACGTTCCTCACATACCCACGCCCTACCACCTTGAGAGTCACACCGGCGCAGAGATCACCCTCCGAACCCAGCACCTTCGGATGCCACGGAAGATCGTGCGCATACGACGCCAACACTCCAGTGTCGATGAAGCCACGGGCGAGCGTGTCCATCGATTCATATACGTCCACGCCGCCGGAAGGCACCGCGTGGCTCTCCATACCGAACACGGCTGATGCCAGCAGGCCGACGCCCATGTTCCGCGTGATGAAGTGTGGGAAGATCCCCACCTCAGCGGAGCCGTATGGGTAATCCGCCACCGCCTGCTCGATCAGTTCGATTCGCTGGAAGAGGCCCTCAGTATCCTCTATCTCCATCCCTGCAAACATCATCTCAATGACGTCACCGTTCGGCAGAACCGTCAGGTTCGGAGTCAGGATTATGGGCACGAATGGCATCGTCGCCTTCCAGCCGGTCACGCGGGAGAGGCCGGTCGGGTTCAACAGGATGGCGTTTCCATCATCGGCGAATCCGACACCCGCACCCCCCATACCCAGATGGCGCACGCCGAGAAGTCCGAGCTGACCCTTCTCCGACGCGGCGGCCGGCATCCCAAGCAGTAGGCACAGAAGCACCGCGACACAGCGAACATATCTCATGACGCCTCCTGGGACGGGACTCGCTCCATGAGATCTCTCGGTCTCATCAAGCCGGTGGGGCGAAACGAAGTTGCGGAACGCCACCTCTCCACTGGAGACAGCGTTCCGCAACAATGCCCATAGGCGATTCCGAATCTCTGTTCTGTCCGAGTCGTTCGTGTAAGACCATGCTAGGCTGCCAGAATAACTGAGTCAAGCTCGATTTACTCAGACGGGCTCGTGCGGAGTCCGAGCTCCCTGGCAGCCCCGCTACAGGATCAGACAACCCGGGCCGCAAGGTGCGGGCCGTCGCTGACCAGCAGTCATTGACAGACCAGGCCCTCGGTGGTAATCTATAGTGTTACCTCCGGCCGTCGTCGTGTTCCCCTCGAACG
>DAOVNE010000113.1 GCA_030630395.1 Candidatus Eiseniibacteriota bacterium | reverse complement strand
GCCGGACTTGAAGATAGCGGACGCGGCCACGAGCACCTCTCCCCCGTGTGACGCAACGAGGGGAGCCGTCGTCAGGTTGACGCCCCCGTCCACTTCGATCAGGAAGTCGAGACCTCGCTCACGCTTCCAGTCGGAGACCTGCTTGAGCTTGGGCATGACTTCACTCATGAAGGACTGCCCTGAGAAGCCGGGATTGACGGTCATAATGAGGGCGAGATCTATTGTCTCAAGATACAGTTCGAGGTCTTCGGCAGGGCTTGGTGGATTGAGGGCAAGACCGGGCTTCGCGCCCAGCTCACGGATAAGCTTGATGACGCCCGCCACGTCATCACTGGCCTCAGCGTGAAAAACGATGTACTCCGCACCTGCGTCGGCGAATGCGCGAACGTAGGCCATGGGGTCCGCGATCATGAGATGCGCGTCTATCGGAAGATTGGTGGCGCGTCGGATGGCCTCGACGATGAAGGGTCCCATGGTGATGTTGGGGACGAAGTGACCGTCCATCACATCCACGTGGATCATGTCGGCGCCGCCGGACTCCACAAGAGCGATCTCCTCGCCGAGCTTCGTGAAATCCGCTGAGAGTATGGATGGTGCTATCTGGATCCGGTGAGTGTCCATGGAAGCAGAATCCTCCTCCGCCATATGACGACCAGTGCCCAACACCCGGTGCCTGACGACTCGTGCAGAGCCGCCATCGTCCGCCCTGTCGCTATCCCCTGCCGATCCTGATGACAACGCTCTCGCCTTCGGTCACGCGTGCGCCGGGAGCCGGATCCTGGACGATGACCACATCGCGCTGCCTGCTGCCCCTGCCCCTTCTCCGCTCGTACGTGGTCGAGCGCACGACAAGCCCGAGCCCCTCCGCTATCACCCTCGCCTCCTCCGGCGTCTTGCCGATGAGCCCCGGCATCGCCAGCTCGATGGGTGTCGGACCCAGGCTGACCAGGATGCGAACACCGGTCCCGGCAGGCACCACGGAACCCGCACCCGGATCTGTACCGATAACGAGTCCGCGCGCCACAAGAGCCGTATGCACCTCTATCAGGTCAGCTACGGCGAGACCCGCGTGTTCCGCCTCGAGCTGAGCCTGTCTCGCAGGCAGACCATTCAGTCTCGGCACCGCTCTCACATCGAAGCCCGAACTCAGAACGACCGCGATGGTCCTCCCCCGCTTGATCTCGACTCCGGAAGTGGGAATCTGCTTCAGCACGTGCCCGGGCGGCAGAAGGGCGTCCGGTCGCTCCGTGTCGACGCGAATCTTGAGCCCCTCTCCCTCGGCTGCGTTTCTGGCTTCAATGATCGAGCGCCCGATGAGTTCCGGCGCCTCTACCAGGTCACCCTGGCGAACCAGGATGGGCATCACAACGAAGTTCGCGAGAAGCGCCGCACTCACGCCCGCAGCAGCCATCGCCGAGGCGTAGAACAGGAGACGCATCCAGATCGAACGGCCGGGCGAGTCATCGCCGGGTTCCGCGTCCTGCTTCTTCCTCCGCGTCGTGATCTGCGTCATGATCCGCGTAACGCTCTGTACTACGCTCTTCATCACGCTCTGTATCATCTTCCACATTAGCCAATCGTCTTCCGTACGAGTCTCGCTGCGAATGCACCATCTATGCCATGCTTGTGCGGCAGGATTCTAGCATAGCCTCCATCCACGAACATGCCCGGAACGTACCTTGCCGCGTCATCCAGAACGAAATCATCTCGCTTCACCAGGAACCGCTCCACCACCTGCTCGTTCTCCTCCGGCTCAAGCGAGCATGTGCTGTAGACGATGCGACCCGCCTCGCGCATCATGTTCGCGGCCTGAAGCAACAGACGAAGCTGTCTGCTCGCCTGCCGCGAGAACATTCCAGTCGGGTGGTAGCGCTCCTCGTCCTCGATCTCCGCCTTCGATTTGTCTCTGGCCTCGAGGTCGAACTTCCACTTCGAATCGGGCCTCCGACTCAATGTCCCCGTCCCCGTGCAGGGCGCGTCCACGAGAACCGCGTCCGCGGCGTCCGTGACATCAGACGTCGCTTCCCCACAAAGCACTTCGCAGTTTGGCACATGAAGACGCTCTATGTTCGCCCGCAGCATCTCGGCCCTTCGGCGCGAGATCTCGAACGCCAGAACCCGGCCCTTTCCACGCATCAGCTCTGCGATGTAGGTGGTCTTGCCACCGGGGGCGGCGCACACATCAATGACGCGCTCACCCGGCTTCGGGTCGAGGAGCTTCACGGCGGCGAGCGTCCCTTCGTCCTGAACCTGCATCAGTCCGGCGGTGAAAGCCGTGAGGCGCGTGATGTCCCCCGCGCCCTCGAGCTCCAGGCACTCATCGAAATACCGGCCGGGGCGCGTCACGACTCCCTCGCCATCAAGGGCCGACGCTAACCCCTCCCGTGTTACGGAGAGCGCGTTCGTCCTGACGACAAGGCGCGGAACTATGTTGTTGTATTCGCACAGGGTGATCGTGCTCTCCATCCCGTAGCGTTCGACCCACCTGGCTATGAGAACGCGAGGGTGTGAGTGCGCAGCACTGATGTGACCGACGGGGTCCGTCTCGATATCCGGGAAGTCCGGTCTCATGCCGGTCAGGATGTTTCTGAGCACGGCGTTCACGAGCCCGGCGGTCCCCTTGTGCCCGTACCGTCTCGCGAGTTTCACTGACTCGTTGACGGCGGCCCTGGGCGGTATCCTGTCGAGGAAATCTATCTGGTAGAGACCGAGCCTGAGCGCGTTCCGTATGGGAAGAGGAAGCGACTTGAGTCCCCCCTTCACGTACTGATTGAGCACCCAATCGATGCGCCCCTTCATTCGCAGAGTACCGAACACGATGTTCTGGGTGAGCGCCACATCACGCGAGTCGAGGCCTGCGCCCGTGAGCTGGCGGTCCAGAATCGTGTCGATCTTGCCGCTACCTGACTCCCACTCCGCGAGAGAGAGAAGGGCGAGTTCTCGTGCGTTCATGGCGTTCCCGTCTCATTCGTTCCCGTCTCGCGCTCCTGGACGCCGGCGTCGTCTCCGGCGAAGAGCCTCATCGCATCGCGAACCATGTCGAGTGCGACCGTCGTGTCACGGCACGGTCCGTGCGGGCGCTCGTTGAGCACTCCGTAGACCGGAAGCGGGTAGCTGTCCCTGATGCCGCTCGTGAGATCCATCTCGCACGCGACGGCAATGATGCCGACCGGACGCTCCTCCACAATAACCCTTCTGGCGAGTGTCCCGCCGGTGGCGACAACGAGCGGTAGCCCGAACTCGTTCGCCAGAGACAGAAGCCCCGCGATGACACACCTGCCGCAGCCTCGGCAGTTATCTATGAGGCCACCCGTTATCTTGTGCGGACAGTCCGTCGCCTGGAGACAATGAGGCAGAAGGAGAAGCAGCTTCCCCCCCCGTATCGAATCCTGTCCCGCCATGACGAGGGCGTTATTGACCGCGATGAACGAACGCTTCACCCTGTCCTTCTCCATCCTCATCAACGCCGCCAGCATGAGAACCGGTGGAAAGAGGACACGCATGACGGTACCCGTGATGCGCTGGCTGAAGAGGATCCTGCGTCCGGTCATCGCCGAGAGAGCGATGACGAAGAGACCGATCGTGATGACGAAGGCTGCAAGGAGTGCTGCGGCGCCGACTATTTCGGGAAGGCCGGGATACAGTTCGTTGAGACGCGGGGAGATCAGATACCAGACGAGCCAGGCGACCGCAACGAGCGCCAGAATGCCCCCGCCGGCGATCAGTATGAAAAGCTTCTTCTCTCGCAGCTTCACGCTCGATCCCCAGTCTCAGGCATCGGACCGCTCGAACGGGCACGTCCCCGGCTCGGGTCTGTAGCCTCGTGCGAACTCAGCTCCCGTCATCTCCCGCTTGCCCTCGGGCTTGACACCGGTCAGCAGCACGGCGCCGCCCTCGGCTGCCACCTCGATCCCAGCGTCGGAGATCGCGAGGATCTCACCCGGTCTGCCCGTCGCGGGTGGCTCATCCACGCCAGCGGCCGACTCTACCGGGCCGGGCACCGGAACCAGTCGCGCCCGTGTCACGAGAAGCGCTTTGCCCCTGAACCAGGTGTACGCACCCGGCCAAGGTGTCATTCCGCGGATGTGGTCGGCGACGGCCCGAGCATCGCGCGCCCAGACGATTTCCCCGTCTTCCTTCTTGAGCTTCCTCGCATAGCCGATGCGCGGTTCACCCTGAGGGATTCTCGGAGCCTCTCCGCGTTTGATCAGAGCGAGCGTCGCAACGAGAAGATCGCCGCTCATCTCTGACAGCCTCTCATAGAGCTCGCCCGCGGTCTCATCGGGCTCGATGGGCGTGCTCCTTGAGAGAATGATCTCCCCCGCGTCCACCTTCCTCGCCATGTACATGGTCGTGACACCCGTCTCGGACTCACCGTTCACGATGACCCAGTTGATGGGCGCCACTCCCCGGTAGTCCGGCAGCAGTGAGGCGTGCGCATTCACGGCTCCGTGGGAGGGGATGTCGAGAAGCCTCTGCTTCAGTATCTGCCCGAAGGCAATAACGACCAGCACGTCCGGCTTAAGAGCTTCCAGACGCAGAGCGAACTCGTCGGTGTTGACGGTTTCGGGTTGGTGAACAAGGATGTCGAGTTCGAGAGCGGCGAGCTTGACAGGAGGCGCGGTCAGCTTCCGTCCCCTGCCCGCGGGTCGGTCGGGCTGGGTCACGACAAGGCAAACGTCGTGACCGCTGGACTTGATTCTCCTGAGGGAGGGAACCGCGAAGTCCGGGGTCCCCATGAAAACTATGCGCATGATGGCAACTCTGTTGGGCGAAACCCCTGAGAACGACGCCCTATGTTCTTCGGATCCGTGACTTCAGGAGCTGCCTCTTTATGGGGTTCAGGTGATCGAAGAAGAACTTCCCGTTTAAGTGGTCTACCTCGTGCTGAAAAATCCTCGCGAGAGCGCCCTCAACCTCGAGTTTCACGGGACGCCCATCGCTATCGAGCCCCTTTATGATGATCTTCGCAGGGCGCTGTACGTCCGCCGTTATGCCGGGACAGCTCAAACAGCCCTCCTCGACGACCGTCGCCCCCGCCCCGTACACAATCTCGGGATTAATGAGAACTACGGCCCCGTCGCGCGTAGCCTCCTCGCCCTCGTACTCGGGTGGCGGCTCGGCCACGATGACCGCGATCGCGCGACCGATCTGCGGAGCAGCAAGCCCGACGGCGGGCGTCTTACCGTTTCGCATCGTGTATATCATATCGTCGATGAGGTTTCTGATCTCGTCAGTGACCTCGCCGATCTGTTCTACGCCATCTGTGAGGACGGAGTCCCCATGTTTGACAACGGGAAGCAGATGCATCGTAGTAGCCTGCAGATTCCTATTCTCTGACGCCGCTGACCGATGACTTGGCCACTTCCACCTTCACGCCCTCAGCTATCTTGATGACGATCCTGTCGTCGTGCACATCCTGGACGTCACCGTAGAGCCCACCGATCGTCACGACCTTGTCGCCACGCTTGAGCGAGTCGATCATGGCCT
>DAOVNE010000270.1 GCA_030630395.1 Candidatus Eiseniibacteriota bacterium | reverse complement strand
GGTATCGAGCGAGATCACTTCATCAGGAATGTCGAGCTGACGGTTGATCTTATAGCGCCCCACGTCTTTGAGATCGTACCGGTTGGGGTCAAAGAACATCCTGTTGACCAGTTCGCGCCCCGCCTCAATGCTGGGAAGGTTCCCGCCCTTCATCGTCTTGTATATTTCCTGAAGCGCCTCTTCTTCAGAGTGCGTCTTGTCGCGGGACAGCGTCGACTCGAGGATCCTTATGTCGGTTGCGTCAACGACGATCAGCTCAACCTCACGAATACCGGCAGTTCTCAGGAGCTGGATCACCGTCATCGTGAGCTTCTCGTCGTTCGTGACGATGGTCTCGCGTGTCGACGGATCCTTGTACGTCCTCGCAACAATGCGCCCGGCAAGTTCCTCGTCCCGCTCCTCGTCCTTCTTCACGAGAATGCGAGCGGTCTCGGTGATGAGGACCATGACCGAAGTCAACCCCATCTCCTTGAAGAGCTTGAGATGCTTCGGTGCAAGCTCCTCACCCCTGAGCGCCGCAACCTCACCGGTCTCCTCGTCGACGACTTCCTCCGCCGCCAGGCGACCACATGGCTCCATCGCTCTTGTCGGCCTGCCGGCCGGGAGTTCGATCTCCTCGGTCTTGTAGAACAGGGCGCGTATTTCCTCGTCCTTCGAGTAGCCGAGAGCCCGTAGGAATGTCGTCATGCGGAACTGATGCCTGCGGTCGGTGCGGATGAACATCTCGTCCTTGATGCCCATCCTGACCTCGACCCAAGTGCCGCGGTACGGGATGATCTTGGCGAAGAAGAGTCTCGTTCCGTTCGGATGGATCTTGTCCTGGAAGAAGACGCCCGGCGATCTGTGAAGCTGACTGACGATAACGCGCTCGGCGCCGTTTACGACGAACGTGCCGCGGTCCGTGATGAGAGGGATGTCGCCGAGGTATATCTGCGCTTCCTCCGCCTCCAACATCCGCTTCCTACGGCTCTCAGTCGCCTGCTCCCACCGTACGAGCCTGAGGGTCGCCTTGAGAGGAGCCTCGAAGGTGAGGTTCCGCTCGCGGCACTCATCTATAGAGTGCTTGGGCTGTCCGAGTCGATAGCCCTTGTACTCGAGGGTGTAGGTCCCCTGATGCCCCTCCACTGGGAAGAACTTGTTGAAAACGTTGTCCAGACCCGATCCCTTTGTTCCGTCAGAACGGCCGCTGCCCAGGCACCCCTTGTAGGACGCCAACTGGACGTCCAACAGGTTCGGCATCGGAAGCTCGCGCTCAGCCGGGAACTTGGAGAAGATCCTACGCTCTATTCGCTGGGGTCCGCTCACTGATCGTCACCCTCCATCATCGCTCTAATCGTGCCCTACTTGATTCCAACCACGGCAGGTCAGTTCATCGAGACGACCTGCCGGGCTGGAAGAGAAATCAGTACTAGAAAAGCTACTTCAGCTCGACCTTGGCGCCTGCCTCTTCGAGCTTCGTCTTCATCTCAGCAGCCTCATCCTTCGTGACTTCCTTGCGGACCGCCTGGCCCGGATTGTCGACGAGCTCCTTGGCCTCCTTGAGACCCAGGTCAGTCATCTGACGGATGACCTTCACAACCTGGAACTTCTTCTCACCGGTCTCGACGAGAATGACGTCGAACTCCGTCTTCTCCTCGGCAGCCTCGCCGCCGCCGGCAGGTGCCGCCGCCACGGCGACAGGTGCCGCTGCCGACACGCCGAACTTGTCTTCCATGGCCTTCACCAGCTCCGCCATCTCGAGCACCGTCATCTTCTCAACCATCTCGATGACCTTCTGTGCGCCCTTGCTCAGCGGGGCCTTCGTCTCCTCAACAGCCGTCTCTGTGGTCTCGACTGCTTCTTTGGTCTCTTCTACCATCGTACACCTCCAACAGGGTCTTCAGTGTGTTTACCCAATTACTGTCAAACGGCCTCGAACGGTACTGCTACAGACCAACCCTCAAGCGGCTGCCTTCTCCTTCGCCACTGCGTCGAGGGTGGCCACGAACTTTCTCAGGAGTTCCGTCAGCAGCCGTGCCATACCGGCAACCGGTGCCTGGAACCCGCCGACGATCTGCGCCAGAAGCTCTTCACGGGAAGGCAGAGTCGCCAGCTTGCGGATATCGGCCGCTGTCATAATGGCGGAGTCCATCCAGCCGACTTTGATCGTCGGGGTCTTCCACTTCTTCTCGAACTCAACGAGTATCTTCGCCGGCGCTACTGGGTCCTCCTTCGAGAGGACGAGCCCGTTCGGTCCGGACAGGTGCTCGTTGAGATCACCCAACCCGACCGCATCGAATGCACGCCGGGCGAGCGTGTTCTTCACAACTCGGTACTGAACCGAGGACTCTCTGAAGCGATTCCGAATGTCGGTCGCCGTCTCTACATCCATCCCGGTGAAGTCGCTCAGAATGACGACGCCGATCCCGTCAAGCTGCTCGGTCAGCTCCTGGACGATGCTCTCTTTTGTTTCTTTCAGCATTGTTCGATGCCTCTCTCATCTCAGAGCTACTTCACCGCATCCGTGATTGATCCGGGGCTGATGTCAATACCTGGCCCCATCGTCGTGCTGATGGTCACATTCTTGATGTACGTCCCCTTGGCCGCCGCAGGTCTCGCGCGCACTATCTCGCGTGCCAGACTTACGAGGTTCTCTCTCAGCTGCGACGCGTCGAAAGAAGCCTTGCCGACCGGTGCGTGGACGTTGCCTGTCTTGTCGGTCCTGTATTCGATCTTTCCGGCCTTGGCATCACTGACGGCCTTTGCCACGTCCATTGTGACCGTTCCGGTCTTTGGATTCGGCATGAGACCGCGGGGGCCGAGAATCTTACCCAGCTTGCCGACGTTCTTCATCATATCCGGGGTGGCGATAATAGTGTCGACGCCCAGCCAACCTCCCTGGATCTTCTCGACGTAGTCCTCTCCCCCGACGAAGTCGGCGCCAGCCTCCTCCGCCTCTTTGATCTTCTCACCTGATGCCAGCACCAGGATCTTGACCGTTCTTCCCGTCCCGTGAGGCAGCACGACCGTCCCTCTGATCTGCTGATCTGAACGCTTCACATCGAGACCGAGCCTGAACGCGATATCGACGGTCTCGTCGAACTTCGCGCTCGCCGTCTCCTTGACGAGTTCGATCGCTCTGTCAAGCTCGAACGGGGCCTCGCCCGTCGACTTGCTTGAGAGCTCCTTGTAGCGCTTGCTTCTCTTCACGTCGCTTTCCCTCTTCTTG
>DAOVNE010000071.1 GCA_030630395.1 Candidatus Eiseniibacteriota bacterium | reverse complement strand
CGTACGCTCCCCCGAATCCCTCCGAAATCACGACGGTCTCGCTTCGCGGGAGCTTCAACGAGTGGGGTGAGACCCCGATGCTGCCCCAATCTGACGGGGCGTGGTCGGTGACGATCGACCTTCCGCCGGGGGAACACGAATACAAGTACTGCGTCAACGAGAGCTGGCCTCAGGACATGGCGGCGTCGCCGACCGGCGGTCCCTTCGACGAGCAGGCGGACGGCTACGCGCCGGCCAACTACGGCGGACGAAATGCGGTCCGCATGGTCGGCCTGGGCGCACCAGGAACCGCTGACACGCGGTCGGCGTACCCGTACGCTTTCAAGGAAACGATCCTCAGCGCAGAAGAGTCACTGATCGAGATCGATCCCCAATCGTACAAGAGAACTTCCGTCGCGTCGGCGTCGATGCGGCTCATGTATGATGTCCACCACCTGGCCACCCAGAGAGGTTTCACGTACGTGATCATCCACGATCAGGAGATGGAGCCCGGGGGCAAGGGCTCCCTCCGGCTCGAGTTCCTGAACGTCGCTCCGGAGGGCTACGAGGTCATGGATCTGATGGATCCGGGCCCCGAGCGCCGTCTCGATCCCGACAAGACCCTCTACGATGCAGCGAAGTACATCGAGTTCTGGGATTCCGAGGGGATGGGCACGCGACAGCCTCCCCGAGCGGTCGAAGAGACGGCCCGGGTGATCGGGTACCGGCTAGAGGACGGAGAGGTGATCTTCGAGTTCAGAACCGCAGACTACCAGGGCGTCACCCGGGGCGACGATGGCTTGTGGCTCGATCTCGGCGGCATCAGCATCGATGCGGTCGCCATCGCGGGCGAGTTCAACGGCTGGTCGACGCACGCGTGGCCGATGAGCGAGGCGGGAGATGGGATCCACGAGCTTCGGAAGGGCATTGACCAGTTCTCCGGGCGAGCCACGTGGCAGTTCAAGTTCGTGATCAACGATCTCTACTGGGTGGAACCTCCAGAGAACGCTGCCAATCGGGTCTCCACTGACCAGTCCGGCGGGCCGGTAAACCTGGTGCTCACCATCGAGTAGGTGGCCGCTGGAAGTGTGTGTTCTGCCGGCTCGACCAGAGGGGAGGGAGGCCGGGAACTGAGGCCTGGCTCGGAAGTCCTCTACTGTGCCCCGCCATCTAAGAAGAGCCCGGTCCACTCGGACCGGGCTCTCGGCGCGCAGCCGCCTGCCATTCCCTTATGCTTGGGCCATATAGAACAGCCAGGCCTATCCTGTCATCGATACATCGCCTTGATCGCTCCCCAGGTCGCCGACTCGACTGGTGAGTAGTGCGTGTCGGGGACGAGGATGTGATTGTCGATGGAGCCGTCCTGAACAGGCAGTTCCGGGTCCGAGTCGTCCGCGGTGAAGCCCGCGTTCCATGCGGAGTTGAGCCCGTAGCCTCCTGCCTGACCATCCTTCGCGTAGAAATCCCCCCACATGGGCAGACGGGTGCAGTCGAACTCTATGTGAGTCGACAGGCCCTCGGTTTCGAACTTGATCCCGTAGACGTCCTCGGGCATGGTTAGGTTCGCCCCTCCGCCTGCGGTGTGCGTCCCGACCTCCATCTCGCCGATGTCTCCGCTCGCGCCGAGAACATCACCTGCCATGAAGTTATCACTCGTTTCGATGATGAAGTGGCTTGTCTCTCCCGCCGGGTGGGTGAACGTGTAGGAGTAGTGCCACGTGTGATCAGGGTTTTCGGTCACGTTCCACTCGAGTGTGGCCGGACCGACTTCAATCCAGTTCCCGGTTCCCATAATCCCCGAGTCAGTGCTCAATAGCACTCCGGAGTATGCAGTTGCCTGGTACGGCAGCACGACGACCGCAACCACCAGCAGCGCCGCTGATACCATGAGTCTGTGCCATTTCACATGACCTTCACGCTGTGTCATAGTGTCCTCCTGTCGAGATAGCG
This sequence comes from Candidatus Eiseniibacteriota bacterium, assembly GCA_030630395.1. Classification (GTDB taxonomy): domain Bacteria; phylum Joyebacterota; class Joyebacteria; order Joyebacterales; family Joyebacteraceae; genus Joyebacterum. The sequence continues at coordinate 5,005 of DAOVNE010000071.1, read as the reverse complement.
CGACTTCGCAGGCGCCGCGTGACCTCGCGGCACCACTCAACGGCCAGCAGAACGCGCCATTGCTACCCCCTCCCGCTATACCGTGAACCGTATTGTGTGTGAGGCGGATGCCCGCCGGATCTCCCAAGCTTCATATAACTGAGCATACGTCATTTGTAGCTCGTCGTCAAGACAAAACGTGGCTATATCGTGATGGCGGAGCGCTCTCCAGCTTGGGCGTGATATGTGTAGGATAGAGCTGATGCTCGGTCCCGACGGTCCCCAGTTGGGGGCACATGCGGCCGACGATCCTGCTCGAAGTAGTACCCGCGGTTGCTCTCAGGTCTGCGAGGGCCCTCCAGTAGGGGGCACGCCTCGTGGCAAGTAAGCTACTTTCTCTTGACACAGGGGCGGGGTGTAGTTATGATGTGAAGATGGATTCACATGGGAGGGTTGGCCACAATGACACAGAAGATGAACACAGAGGCGCGGCGGGAGCAGATAACCGGTGCTGCGCTTGTTCTCCTGGCGGAGAGAGGTAGTGAAGGATTCAACATCGCCGATCTCGCTGAGAGCGTGGGGCTGGTTCCCTCGGCCATCTACCGCCACTTCGAGGGCAGGGAGGACGTGCTCGACGCTACTCTGGACGTGTTTCGGGACAGGGTCTACGGTCTCGTCGAGGCCGCGCGAAACGAGGCGGAGGATCCACTCCAGGCGCTCGAGCTGTTGCTGACCCGGCACGCGAGGCTGATTGAGAGCGGGGGAGCGGTGCCGCACATCATGGCATCAATGAGCGCGCCTGACAGACATGCGGCTCGCCCAGCGAAGACGCAGAAGATCTTCACCGGCTACGTTGCAAGGGTCGAGAGACTGGTGCGCGACGGACAGGAATCGGGCCAGGTTCGTTCGGACATCGATTCAACGAGTGCGGCTCTCCTGTTCGCAGGCATGATCCAGCCAGCGGCCCTGCTCCGGCACGCCGAAGGCGAGCGCTTCGATATCATGGCGCACGCTGCGGGGGTCTGGGAGCTATTTCGCAGGGCCGTGGCGCGCGATTGAGTAGAAGACTGACGCCGGTCCTTTTTTTGCTGACGATGTGAATGTTGTTTCACAAAGGAGTGATGATGCACAGATTTCTGACTGCCCTGACAGCCCGTCCGTGGCTTGTGTTTGCGGCTGTCATCGCCGTTTCCGCGGCGTTCCTGGTCGCCGCCCGCGGCAACACCCGGATGGAGACCGACCTCGACAAGTACATGCCGAAGGACCATCCGGCGTTCATCTACAGCGATGAGGCGGAGGAGTGGTTCGACATCAACGACGGCATCATCATCGCCATCGAGCACGCGGATGGCGTCTACAACCCCGGTACTCTCTCAAAGGTCAAGGATCTCACCAAGGAACTTGAGCGGCATGACCTGATCGGGAGAGGCGATGTCACGTCGCTCTACACCGTAGACAACATCACGGGTTCCGAGGTGGGGCTCGATGTGCGCTCGTTCTACTCGAAGGTTCCGGAGAGCGAGTCCGAAGTCGAGGCACTCCGCGCAAGTGTGAAGGCGAACGACATGATCCACGGGAGGCTCGTGTCGGCGGACGAGACGGTCACGCTTGTGATCGCCGAGCTTGGTGACGAGGCCTTCTCTCAGGAGTTCTATCGAGAGATACTGGATCTCACTGCAGCTTATGAGGGTCCGGAGAAGCTCTACGTCGCGGGCAGACCCATCGTCGAGGGGACGATGGCCTACCTTGCCCCCAAGGACATGAAGCGCATGGTCCCCATCGTGCTTCTTATCATCACTGCTGTCCTTGCGTTGGTCTTGCGGAGTCCCAAGAGCACATTCTTCACGCTGCTCGTCGTGGTCTTGAGCACGCTCTGGACGTTCGGGCTGATGGCATGGTTGGGCATCCCCATTTACGCCGTCTCAACCATGATTCCGGTGATGCTCATCGCAATTGGTGTCGCAGACGGTATTCACATATACGGACACCTCGGGCACTATCAGAGAGAGCGCCCCGAGGCCAGCGCTCGGGACGGCGCCTCCGAGATGATACGCGGTATGTGGAAGCCCGTTGTCATGACCTCTGTTACGACCGCTGTGGGGTTCGTCTCGCTCCTGACGTCGGACGTCTACCCGATCAAGTACTTCGGCATGTTCACGGCATTCGGCGTGATGTCGGCGATGATCCTGTCTCTCGTCCTGATTCCGGCGGCCGTAGTGGCCTTCGGACTTCCCGGAGCAAGAAGGGCCAAGGCCAAGGCCAAGCCGGAAGCAACGGACGGTATCGCGGCCACGTTCGGCAAGGGTGTCATGAAGTACAGAGGGGTGATCATCGCGGTGACCGCGATCGTGGTGGTCGTCTCCGTCATCGGTGCCACAAAGATCTGGATCAACTCCAGCTTCCTTGAGAAGTTCGAGCGCGACAGCGACATCGTTCTGACCGACGCGTTCATCAACGAGCGATTCGGAGGCACCTCGACGCTGAATGTCATTCTCGAGAGCCCCGACGACGGTGCGATGAAGAGGCCGGACGTGCTCCGCCTGATGGACGAGATGCAGACGGAGAGTGAGATGCTCGATGAGGTCGGCAACTCATTCGGACTTGCGGACTACCTTCGGCGCATCAACAAGGTGATGCACGCGGACGATCCAGCGTTCGATACGATTCCGGATTCCGCAGAACTCGTCGCGCAGTACCTCCTTCTCTATGAGATGTCGGGAGACCCCGAGATGCTCTGGAGAACCGTCGACTACGACTTCGCCAGATCGAACATCACGCTGCAGCTCAAGGGCGACGATTCGAAGACCATCAACCGCGCCATCCAAGTGGTCGAGGAGTTCAGACCTCGCTTCGAGGAACTCGGTGTCAACGTCAACTACGCGGGCTCCGGCTACAAGGGTCTGATCTTCACCGATCTGATCCTGAAGGGCCAGGTGAAGAGCCTGATCCTCTCGCTCGGCATCATTGTCGTTCTTCTGTCTCTGATGTTCAGACGGATCTCGGCGGGGCTGATCGGCGTCATCCCGATCACGATCACGGCCATCGTGAGCTTCGGTGTCATGGGGCTTCTGAACATACCGCTCAGCACGACCACGGCGCTCATATCGAGCATCGCCGTCGGTGTCGGGATCGACTACGCTGTTCACTTCATGGAGCGCTTCAGGGTTGCCGCGAAGAGGACGGGCGACGTCTTCGCTACCATTGCGGATGCCATGCACCACTCGGGCAGAGCCATCATGTTCAACGCAGTTGTCGTGATCGCCGGCTTCCTGGTGCTGCTGTTCTCGGCGTTCCCGCCAAACAGGGCCCTCGGCGCGCTCGTGTCCGGGAACATGTTCATCAGCCTTCTGGGTACGGTTACGATCATGGTTGTCGTCATGGTTCAGACGAAATTCTACTTCAAGAAGTAGAGATGCAAGCACGCGCCCTCGCGCCTGGGCACGGCGGGAGCGGCGGCAAGGGAGGGAGACCGGAATGAAGACGATAGGTGCACTTGCGGTGTTGATCCTGGTTATCGCCGCCGGCTTCGTTTCAGCGGAGGAGCCAAGTGGACTCGATGTGACTGTTGAGGAGCCGAGTGGGCTCGAGCTGATCGAGAGCGTCTACTACAGACCCGACGGCGAGGACATGCAGTCCAGGCTTACTATGACGCTCGTGAACTCGCGCGGAGGCACGCGCGTGCGTGAGATCCGCCAGTTCATGAAGGACTTCGGTGACGTTGAGAAGAAGGTGATGTTCTTCGAGTCGCCCGCGGATGTCAGGAACACGTCGTTCATGAACTGGAGCTACACGGCAGTCGAGCAGGACGACGATCAGTGGATCTACCTGCCGGCACTCAAGAAGGTCAAGAGGATCTCGAGCGACAGCAAGGGGGACTACTTCATGGGGTCCGATTTCACGTACGACGACCTTGGTGACCGCCACCCTACGAGCGACACACACACGGTGCTCGGTCGCGAGGACGTGAACGGCGAACCCTGCTACGTGGTTGAGAGCGTTCCGGTCGAGGAGGAGTACATCTACGGGCGGACAGTCAGCTGGATCGTCGAGGACAAGTGGGTCGTCGTGAAGAAGGACTTCTACGATGAGGATGACGAACTCCTGAAGACGCTGACCGTGGACGAATACGGGGACATCGATGGCTACTGGGTGGTGATGCACTCGACGATGCATCACGTTCAGAGGGAGCACACGACGATCATGGCTCTGGACGACATCCAGCTCGACACGGGTATCCCGGAGAACAAGTTCACCGAGAGAATGATGGCGAGGGGGCTCTAGGATGACAAACCCTCTGGTTCATCTGACGGTGGTCGTCGCGATCCTTGGTGCGGCCCTCTCGGCGGCCCCCGCGGTCGCTCTGGAGTCAGTCCATGTCGGCGGCTATGTCAGGCACCATACCTCAGTCCTGGTCGACGGCGGGGACTACTCGATCATCGAGAACACGCTCGCTCTTACGTTGGATCAATCCCGCGGCAGCGTTGCCTTCCGCGTAGACCCATACGTCTACCAGCGCCCGGGCGAGGAACTCGAGATGGGCCTCCGCCAGGCGTATGTCGATATCTACTGGGACAGCGTCGACGTCCGTGTCGGCAGGCAGCAGGTCATCTGGGGCAAGGGCGACGGCGTGTTCATTACTGATGTCGTGTCGCCAAAGGACTTGAGCCGCTTCCTCCTGCCGGACTTCGAGGAGATACGTATCGGAGTCGACGCGGTGAAGCTCGACTACTACCGGGGCAGTGGGACACTGGAGGTCGTCTGGATCCCCGTGTTCGCTCCGATGCTTCCTCCGGACGAGGGATCTGTCTGGGCGAGATCAGCGCAGTTCCCGGTGCAACCTACCTTCGATCTGTCATTTCTTGTCGTCGATGCATCCATCGAGAACAGCGAGGTATTCGCGAAGTACTCGCTCCTGTCGTCCGCGTTCGATCTGGAGATAATGGCGGGATATGCTTGGGACGACGAGCCTGCGCTGCACATGTCTGTCGAGCAGGATCCGGACACCCATGAGATTGTCTCACTGGTT
>DAOVNE010000290.1 GCA_030630395.1 Candidatus Eiseniibacteriota bacterium | reverse complement strand
GGACGATCACAAGCCGGATCCGATCCAGGAGGTTTTCCTCAAGCACGGCGCCGGGCAGTGCGCCTACTGCATGCAGGGGATGATCCTCTCAACCCGGGCGCTTCTGGATGAGAACCCACATCCTACCGATGCCGAGATCCGCGAGGGGATCTCGGGTAACCTCTGTCGTTGCACGGCGTACATCAAGGCAATCGAGGCCATTCGTGAGCTGGCCGGGCGCGGAGATGAGAATCCGGATCCATGGGAGAGAGAGAAGCACGACGGAGAGCGATACAGCACTGTCGGCGCCCGCGTCGAGAAGACCGAGGGAATCGGACTCCTGTCGGGCCGCGCCAAATACGTGGACGATTTCCACTTCGACAATCTTCTCTACGGGCGGATTCTTCGAAGCCCGCATGCTCACGCGCGCATTGCGCGGATCGATGTCTCGAAGGCCCTGGCGCTGCCTGGTGTCCACTGCGTTCTGACCCATGACGATGTCCCACATGTCCCTTTCACAACGGCCGGTCAGAACTATCCCGAGCCATCGCCCTACGATAAGGTGATGCTGGACAAGAAGGTCCGCTTCGTCGGTGACCGGGTGGCGGCCGTGGCAGCGAAGACGCCTCTTCTGGCGAGGCAAGCGTGCGACCTCATCGATGTCGAATACGAGGTTCTGCCTGCCGTGCTCGACATGGGACAGGCCATGGGCGAGGGTGCACCCAGGATTCACGAGCAGGAAGATCCCAGGGGCATAGCGGACACGTCGAGGAATCTTGCCGCACATCTGGATATGGACATCGGTGATGTCGCGAAGGGTTTCGAGGAGGCAGACCGCGTCTTTGAGGCCGAGTACTACTCGCAGTATGTGCATTGCGCTCCGACCGAACCGCACGTCACGGCTACCTCTCTGGATGAGAAGGGGCGGCTTGTTATCGTGACGAGCACACAGGTTCCCTTCCACGTGCGTCGCATTGTCGCTCGCGTGAACGAGATTCCCGTTTCCCAGGTGCGGGTTATCAAGCCCAGGATAGGCGGTGGGTTCGGCGTCAAGCAGGAGATAATGCTCGAGGATATCTGTTCTGCGCTCACGCTGAGGACACGGCTTCCCGTAAAGATGATGCTCGATCGCGATGAGGAGCTCTTCGCGACCCGGACTCGGCATCCTCAGAAGTTGCGTGTCAAGACGGGAGTACGGAATGACGGGAGCATCGTGGCGAGGGAACTCGATGTGCTCACAAACTCGGGCGCCTACGGTGGGCATGCGCTTACCGTTCCGTCGAACACCGGCAGCAAGACACTTCCACTCTACAGGACTGAGCACATCCGTTTCGTCAACCACTCCGTCTACACGAATCTCCCGGTGGGAGGTGCGTACCGCGGTTACGGTGCGGTCCAGGGCTACTTCGCCATCGATTCGCAGATGGACGAAATCGCTCACGAGATGGGCTTCGATCCGGTGGACTTCCGGCTCAGAAACGTGATCCGACAGGGTGAAGAGGATCCCGTGGCGCGGCAGCTTGGCGAGGGCAAGGAGGGGTTCGAAAGGATCATCCGCACGAACGGACTCGCCGAGTGTTGGGAGAGGGTGAAAGCCGCTTGTGAATGGGACGCGTGGCAGGCGTCGCTCAAGCCCGGCGAGACAGGCCGGCTTGGTTCGAAATCGTGGACACGGCGCGGCAAGGGTATGTCTTTCGCCATGCATGGGACCGGTATCCCCGGCGATGACATGGGGGCCGCGACCATCAAGTCGAACGAAGACGGATCGTTCAATCTTCTGATCGGCGCGACGGACTTGGGAACCGGCAGCGACACTATTCTCGGGCAGATGGCTGCCGAGGTGCTGGGCGTGTCGCCTGGCAGAATACTCGTCTATTCCTCCGATACCGACAGGACCCCATTCGATGTCGGGGCCTACGCGTCGAGTACCACCTACGTGAGCGGCGGCGCCGTCGTGAAGGCGGCGGAGAAGGTGCGGGATCGCCTGTTCTATCACGCATCGAAGCTTCTTGGGGAGGACGCGTCGGGATTGACCTGTTCCGACAATCGCATCACGGCTGCATCCGGCAAGAGTGTGTCTATGGCGGACGTTGCCGTGGAAGCGATGTACGGTGAAGAAAAGGAACAGGTGGCGTACACGTCATCCAACATAACATTTGCCTGTCCGCCGCCTTTTGCGGCGGCCTGTGTTGACTTGGAGGTCGACATCGGTACGGGCAGGATCGAAGTCCTGGAGTTCGTCTGCGCCGTAGATCTCGGATACGCCATCAACCCGACGTTCGCCGAAGGGCAGATTCACGGAGGGATCCTGCAGGGGTTGGGGCAGGCACTGAGCGAGGAGATGATCTTCGACAGGAAGGGCAGGATGGTCAATGCCAACCTGACCGACTACAAGATCTACTCCGCTGTTGACGCTCCTGAGATCCGGGCCATTCTCGTGGAGACTAATGAGCCCACAGGCCCGTTCGGAGCGAAGAGTGTCTCAGAGATCCCGGTGGACGTCGTAGCCCCGGCAGTGGCGAATGCCATCTTCGCGGCGACGGGGCTTCGGTTGCGGGAGCTTCCGTTCACACCAGAGAGAGTGCTGGCTGGTCTGGATTCGCTTGCGGGTGGGCAGGGCTTCCCTAGCAGCGACTAGGGCATCTGGATCGGAGGAACGCTTGCTTCTCTTCAAGAACGTCAGTCACATCGCCACAATGAGCGACACACGCGACCGGCTCTGCGGTGCGGACGTCCTCGTTGAGGGCAACCGCATAGCGAAGATCGGAACCGGTCTCGCAGTGCCGGACGGAGCGCGAGTGATCGACTGCTCGTCGATGCTCATGATTCCGGGACTCGTGAACCTGCACCACCATTTCAACCAGACACTCCAGCGCAACCTGCCTGCTACGCAGAACCGGAAGCTCTTCGATTGGCTGACGACGCTCTACGGGATCTGGGCCGGTCTCTCAGAAGAGGCCGTTCGTGTGGG
>DAOVNE010000280.1 GCA_030630395.1 Candidatus Eiseniibacteriota bacterium | reverse complement strand
GCATCCCAACGAAGGCGCTCCTTGCGAGCGCTCACGTTTTCGAGAGTATCAAACGGGCGGGGGAGTACGGGATCTCGGTCGGTGATCCCAGCGTCGATCTTCCAGCCGTCTTTGAGAGAAAAGACGCGATCGTGGCACGCCTGAGAGGCGGAGTTGAGAAGCTCCTGAAAAAACGGGACATCGTCGTCGTAAAGGGCGAAGGTGCGCTTCTCAAACCGGGTGTCGTTCGGGTGATAGAGGCGGGAAGCGAGCGTCTGCTCGAATCGTCGAGCGTCATTCTGGCGACAGGGTCCACGCCCATCGTGCCTCCGGCCTTCGGCTATGATGGGAAGCGAGTCATCACCAGCACCGAGGCCCTCTCGATGGTGGACCTCCCCGAGAACCTGATCGTAATCGGGACCGGCGCGATCGGATGCGAGTTCGCCGGTTTCTACTCTGCGATGGGTGTCGAGGTGGTCCTGCTCGAGATGCTTCCTGAGATACTCCCTGGTGAGGACGCGTCGGCAGTGAGACTTCTGAAAAGAGCTCTCAAGAAGCGCGGAGTGGACATCAGAACAGGCGTCAGGGTCGAGTCCCTCACACCGGGCGACACACGAGTCAGAGCCGAGCTGTCCGAGGGAGAGCCCATCGAGGCTGCGGTCGCTATCCTTGCCATGGGGCGCAGGCCGGCCGTGGAGAACTCGTGGATCGTCGAAAGCGGAATCAAGATCGAGAGCGGGGCCGTCGTGGTCAACGACCGCATGGAGACATCACTAGAGGGCGTCTATGCGATAGGTGACCTGGTCGGGGGCTGGCTCCTGGCGCACGTTGCGTCCCGCGAGGGCATCGTTGCGGCAAGTTGCGCCGCCGGGCGCGACCTATCCATGGACTATCGTGCAGTTCCTCGATGCACGTTCACTCATCCGGAGATAGCCAGCGTCGGCATCACCGAGGCTGCGGCCGCGGAGCAGGGTCTCGAGGTGGATGTGGGGCGATTTCCGTTCGCCGCCCTTGGGAAGGCACTCGCTGACGGCGAGACCACGGGTTTCGTGAAGGTGATCGCCGAATCAGGTTCCGGTCGCGTGGTCGGAGGCGTTGTTGTGGGCGCCAATGCGAGCGTGCTTGTCCACGAGATAGGCATCGCGATTGCGAACGATCTCTCGGCGGAGGACATCGCCGCAGTCATTCGTGCGCATCCAACGCTGTCTGAGTCAGTAATGGAGGCGGCTGAGGCTGCTCTCGGCGTTTCCATCCACACCATCTAAGAGGGAAATCGATGGTGCGCCCGGATAATGGGGGCACACTTCAGACGCCGGACAGGGACAGAGATCAAGGAAGCGCCCGACTCGTGAAGAGCCGGGCGCTTACTACTTGCTTCTCAAATGGATTCTAGCCGGCGCAACCGGATTCGGTCAGCCAACGCGTTCTGCTCTCAAGGTCCATGAGCTTCACGGGCGCATAGGTCAGAGGGTCGATCCTGATCCGCTTGACACACTGGCTGTAGAGACGCTGCTCTATGGCGGCCGTGCTCTCCTTCAGGATGATATTCTCCATGAGCAGGTTCGGATCGGCCGCTACGAACCACAGAGATATCGTCACGTCCCTGCCGTAGTCGATCAGTTCGACAATCTCGTACGTTCCATCCGATGATGTGATCTCCTCAGCGAGGAGAACGCCACCGACGTACAGCTTCACGCTGACATCGACAAGCGGATCACCGTCCAGATTCATGACCCTGCCGTCGATCGATGTTTCGCTCGATGTCGAGAATCCCGAGGCCGAAACCAGACGTCCGGGGGAAGATACCGGGGGGATTCCTGTGCCGTCACTCGGTCCCACAGCGACAGCAGAAACACCGCTCACCACAAGTAGCGCACCCACCAGGAAAACGAGTATCCACCTCATCGCGAATCTACCTTCCTTCCTGAAACCTCAGGTTGCCCTTGATCAGAAGCCTCTCAAATGCACCGTATCAGGGGGAGTCCCAGGTGTCAACGGCAAACGGGCGACGAACGCCGCGGGTTGTGTGGGGCTGCTTGTGAGTGGTGAACCTTTGGTGGTATACTACCGGCCATGATGCACCCTCTTCGATACGTGCGGAACACGGGATCCGTCCTCGGCTTCCTGATGGTCGTCCTCTGCCTGTCCCTTGCATCCTCTCCAGCAAGTGGAGTCGGGAGCGTGAGTACGATTGCGCCGCGCCCGCTGGGTATGGGGGGCGCCTTCGTGGCCGTTCGAGGTGAACTCGCAGCCATGGCGTGGAATCCCGCCGCCCTCAAGCCCGCGCACTGCCGGACCGGGGTCAACCTGCGCATGCACGCCAACATCCTCGGCGGTCCTGCGGTGATCAGAGAGACGGGTCTTCTATCCGGAGTGTATACCGAGCCGTTCAGTAGCCTGCCCAGCGGAGAGAAGCTCGTCGTCGCGATCGGGAGCGCCGTCAAAGGAGTGACGATGCGTCGGGGCGGTCTGGCCGTGGGGGTTCTGCTTCTCGAGGAGCAACTGGATCCTGTCGGCCTTGAGGAGGCCAGGGGTCTGTCTGATCCCTCTCGTCTTCTGGACGCATACTACTCGACTCTGACAGTCGGCTTCAGTCTGGCGCCGGCTGTCTCCATCGGTCTGAGCCAGCTGATCTTCAGCGGATTCAATGACTCGGGAGAGCGGATCTACGGGGGAGGGCGCGTCTACGGCGCAATGCTTGAGCCCAACGACCGCATCACCATCGGGCTCATCTACTACGATGTTGCCGACGAGTTTGAGAACTACCGCCTCGAGATCGAGGGACTGGCGAGCCACACCATGAATGCGGGTATAGCGTTCAGGCCGACGAAGAGCCTGATTCTGGCGTTTGATCTCAGGGACCTGGCTGAGAAGCACTCTGACACGGCGCTTGAGCCCCGAATCGGCGCCGAGTGGAATCTATGGGGACGCGGCGCTGTTCGAGGCGGTCTCTACCGTGAAGATGACGGTGAATCGGTCGTCCTATCGCTTGGCGCCGGCGCCATCCCTATGATTGCATGTTTCAAGGGACAAGATGCGCTTCGAGCCGACAGCTTCGTTCTGGACTATG
>DAOVNE010000208.1 GCA_030630395.1 Candidatus Eiseniibacteriota bacterium | reverse complement strand
TGCAGGCCGCGCTCGATTTCTACTTCTACGCAGGCAAGACATACCCTGAGCACCTGCTCCTCAGCGTCCCTCCCCGAGAACTCTACAGCAGAGTGACCATCATCGCGGCATTCCTTGCCGCCGGGTTCATCTCGTCGCGCATGGTCCGCCGCCTGGAGGTCACAACCGCACGGGCCGAGCGCCTCGACAGCGTGGTCAGATCCGTGAGAGCCGTGAACCAGCACATTACCCGCGAGACCGACCGCCGCGTCCTCGCACGCAAGTCATGCGAGACGCTCGTCCGCGGACTCGGCTACAGGCGGGTTGAGATCAGACTCGACGGGGCCCTGATCGGCGGAGCAGATCTCAACGATGGCCCGCCCGCGACCGATGACGCCGCGGAGCCCGGTGTAATGACCGTCCCACTGGAGTGCCGCGGCAGGGTGTTCGGTGAGCTTCGGGTCATGCCGGACGCTGACCTGGTGTGGGATGAGGAAGAGCGCGCGCTCCTCAGAGAGGTCGCTGATGATGTCGCCTACGCCCTGCGTGGCATCGAAACCGTTGAGAACCTCGAGCACCAGCGCGTGGAACTGCAGACGATCCTCGACTCAGTGCCGGCATACGTTTCCTACAAAGATCGTGACGGAAGGTATCTTCGTGTCAGCAGGGCCACCGCAGACCTTGCCGGCATCCCAGCCGAGGAGTGGCGGGGGAAGCGCCTTCCGGAACTCGTGCCCGGCGCGTCCGACTCAGGCCAGGCCCTCGACTCCGAGGTAATTGCCACAGGACAACCGCGAAGAACGGCGCTCGGAAGGCTCGCCATAGCCCCCGAGGAGCGATGGGTGCAAACGGACCGCATTCCGTACCGCGACGGGAGCGGAGACATCATCGGTGTGATAGCGTTCAGCGTCGACATCACCGAGCTGATGGAGACACAGCGAGACCTCGCCATCAAGGACGAGCAGCTCAGGCAGTCCCAGAAGATGGAGGCGATCGGTCTCTTGGCCGGCGGGATCGCACACGATTTCAACAATCTGCTCACGGCGATATCCGGATATACGGAGCTCGCGCTGTCACGTCTCGGCGAGGATGAACCGGTGGCTTCGATGCTCGGATCGGTCATTGATGCGTCGGGGAAAGCCGCCGCCCTCACGCAGCAACTCCTTGCGTTCAGTCGGAAACAACCACTGATGCTCGCCTCCCAAGATCTCAGCGCCATCGTCAAGAACATGGGCGAAATTGTCGGCTGCCTGGTCGGAGAGGACATCAGGGTCAGGACCTGTCTCGCGGTGGACCTCGGACACGTCGAGGTCGATGCATCGCAGATCGAACAGGTCATCCTAAACCTCGCCGTGAACGCGCGCGACGCCATGCCCGAGGGCGGCAAGCTGTCGATCACAACAGAGAGGGCGAGCTCCGACGAGGAAGAACTACCGGAGGAGTGCAGCGAACGGTCCGGCAGCTACGTCTGTCTCTCGATCTCAGACACCGGGACGGGGATGGACCAGGAAACGATGGATCACATCTTCGAACCTTTCTTCACGACGAAGGAAAAGGGCGTCGGGACGGGGCTGGGACTTTCGGTGGTGTTCGGAATCGTCCAGCAGCACGGCGGCCGGATCCAGACCGACACGGTACCCGGTCGCGGCACGACGTTCAACATCTACCTCCCAGTCATCCCGGAGCCCGAACCTGCTCCTGGTCCAGAGCGTGACCCGGCATTAGGAACCGCCTCCGACACACCGGCCGTGGGAGCCGGCGGCCGCATACTCCTCGTCGAGGACGAGGAGGTCGTGCGTGGCTTCGCGGCAGACACGCTCCGCCACTACGGCTATGAGATCATCGACGTGGGAAGCGCCGAGGAAGCGATCGTGGCCTTGAGCAACGACTCGGCTGGTTTCGACATGGTGTTCAGCGACATCGTGCTGCCGGGGAAGAGCGGGATTGAGCTCGCGGAGGAGATCATGGCCCGCGATCCGAACGCCAGACTACTGCTGGCAAGTGGGTATCCTGACAGGAGAGGCGACACCAGCCATCCGCAGCAGATGGGAATCCCGTTCCTCAGCAAGCCGTATTCGATCAGAGGACTCCTGGAGAGCGTACGAAACGTTCTCTGCTGATCCGCGACGGATCAGGAACATGAGAAGCTTTGCCGACCACACGGCTGCGGCGATCTGCAAACCCCACCATACAACGGAACCGACCGGCGACGAGCGCCGGCCGGTTCCTTTCGTTGACTCTCAAACCCCCGCGCAGAAGCTAGCCGGGGTAGTAGACGGCCGTCATCTGACCGGTAATGAACTGGTCAGCTGCATCCTGACCGCTCAGCATCCTACCCACGAGGTAGTACGTGTACGTGCCGGCGCTACCGATGGTGTGTGTGCTGTGAACACTGAACGTCTTGTAGTAGCTCCCGATCGGCTCACTTGCCAGCATGAAGTGGGCGACTCTCGTGAAACTGGCCCCCATGTCGGTCGGGCTCGTGGAGTGATTCAGCTGGAGGTGATCGGCCGTCACGTTGTTCGCGTGGTTCAGCCCGATCCAGACTGTCGACGTACAGATGATGTAGCCCGGCCCCGGAACCGTCAGACTCACCTCAGTGTCGTCGAACTGGGTCGCCGACGCCCCGATCGTCGTCGGCGGCCCCTCGTCATGCACGTCGACGAGGTGCTGCGGCTGCCACGTGGCGACACCCGACGCATCGGAGGTCAGTGCGTAGCCGTTCGACGGGCTCGTGGTCACCTTGAGGCCCGTGGTCTCGACCGTGCCGTCAACATCAAGCTTGGAGCCCGGTGTGGCCGTCCCGATGCCGACATCGCCATCAGCTAAGATCCTCATCCGCTCGACGGTGTTGGTAACGAAATACATCGGGTCCGCACTGGCAACCTGAAGCATCAGTCCGTCCGACGCTGAGCCGGACATGACCCTCGCGAGACCCGCGAGTGGAATCCCGGCGGTTGTTCCTCCAGCAGAGGGACCGCCTTTGTGGAGCTTCAGGTAATCATTCACGCTTGCCGTCGTTCTCGCAATGATCTCAACGGAAGCCGTGCTCTCGGTCGACTCAATGATCACATCTTCCCCTGCATTGCTCACGATATGGACCTTACTCTCTGGCGCGGATGTCCCGATGCCGAGACTTCCCGACACGGCCGCGTACATATTGTCGCCGACGACGGTCCAGTCGCTGTCCCCTCCGCCACCTCCAGCCTGCCACGTTCCGACACCGGCTGCATCCGAGGTCAGCACGTAGCCGTCCGACGGCGAGGTCGTCAGCTTGAATCCAAGCATCTCTGCGGTTCCGCTGACATCGAGCTTCGACGCCGGTGAGGAAAGTCCTACGCCGACATTACCGGTGCTGTCGACCATGACCGTTGAGAGACCGTTCGCCTTGAGCACAATCCGGCCGTCGGGACGGTTGTTGGCGATGACCATCATCGACCCATAGAGGGGGCTGTCATCGTCGTAGCAGGAGATGTAGGCCAGATCGCCGTCCTCGTTCCGGAAGCCGACCCGCTCAGCGGAGGACGCACCAGTGTCCTGGTTCTCGATCATGACGATCACGGCTCCGTTCGTGTCGTCCTTGACGTGGAGCTTGCCGCTCGGCGCCGATACCCCTATACCCACGCGACCCACCTCATGATAGACGGTGGTCCCATCGATGGCCCAGTCGCCGTCGCCGGAGTCAGCCGCTGCCGAACGAAGTGCTGTCGGAACGCTGGCGAGCTTCTGCCGGGGCTCCAAGACCTCGCCGGCCACCGTGAGTTCAAGGTAGTAGGGTGGATCGATAAAGGCGACAAGTGAAACCGTGGCGCCAAGTTCGATGTTGAACCACCCTTCCGTCACCGCGGTCCCGGCGTGGGTCTCCGGTCCCCAGAGAATGCTGCCGACGGTCGCCGCGTCGTAAAGCGTGGCCACGACGGTCACGGTCCCGTTGATCGGATCCCCCGTGGCGACATCG
>DAOVNE010000095.1 GCA_030630395.1 Candidatus Eiseniibacteriota bacterium | reverse complement strand
GTCATCAAGACGGGGCAGCCCAAGCTCGCGATCGTGGAGCCGTTCAAGTCGGCTTCCGGTGAAGGCTGGCTGATGACCGACAAGATCCCGTATCTGGATCGCGATGGAGAGACGGCAGGTGTTGTCAGTCTCGCGATCGACATCACAGATCGTATTCGCGTGGAGCAGGAACTGCTCGACAAGGAGGAAGAGCTACGACAGTCCCAGAAGATGGATGCCATCGGGCGGCTGGCTGGAGGAATCGCACACGATTTCAACAACCTGCTGACGGCCATCTCCGGATACACGCAGCTCATACTGCACAGACTCGAGCCGGACGACCCCAACCGAGCTTTTCTGAAGCAGGTCGAGGAAGCGGCAGAGCGAGCAGCCGGACTCACACACCAGCTCCTGGCTTTCAGCCGGAAGCAGCCGGTTCAGCTCCAGGCATTTCAACTCAACGATCGCGTTTCGAGCATGCATGGGATGCTGAAGCACGTGATCGGCGAGGACATTGTGCTCGTCACGGAGCTCGAGGAGGAATTGCAGATCATCAACGCCGACCCCTCGCTTCTGGAGCAGGTGATGCTGAATCTGGTCGTCAATGCACGCGACGCGATGTCTCCTGGTGGAGTCGTTACCATTGAGACACGCAATGTCGTCATTGACCAAGAGACGGCCAGCACGAGTCCGAATGCGAGGGAGGGCGAGTTCGTGTGTCTGTCGGTGCGGGACACAGGCGCCGGTATGAACAAGGCAACGCTCGATCACATATTCGAGCCGTTCTTCACGACCAAGGAGAAGGGGCGGGGCACGGGCCTTGGCCTGTCGGTTGTTTACGGGAACGTCAAGCAGCACAAGGGCTGGATTGAGGTGGACAGTGAGCCGGGGGAGGGTGCCGTGTTCCGTGTTTATCTGCCGATCGCGGAGTGTGAAAGCGAGACGCAGGAGGAGCACGCACCGATCAAGCAGGACCTCTCCGGGCACAGCGAGCGTATTCTCATTGTGGAGGATGAGGATGTGGTGAGGGACTTTGCGTGCAAGGTCCTGCGTGACAGGGGATACAACGTGTTCGATGTCGGAAGTGCTGAGGAAGGTCTCGAACTCTACAAGCAGGAGAGCGGGAAGTTCGACGCTGTGTTCAGCGATGTTGTGCTTCCCGGGAAGAGCGGCGTCCAGCTTGTCGAGGAACTCCTTTCTCTCGACCCGGAACTTCGTATTCTCCTGAGCAGTGGCTATACCGACGAAAAATCCCAATGGACGACCATCAACGACAAGGGGCTTCGTTTCCTTCAGAAGCCCTACTCTCTGGTCGATCTCCTCGGTACAATCAGAGAAGTCCTCGACTGACAGGTCCCCCGGAATCACGGTGCCAGGCCATCTGATCTTGGCCAGCCGACCCCTATGTGGTTGAATCGAGCGACGCAAGCGACACCGATCGGTGGTCACACACCCCGAGAGGGGTCTTCATTGTCGACGCGAGGGCACAGTGCACGCGCTATTCGAAGAACTTCAGGCAGTGATAGATGGAGATGTGATCGTTCTCGGCGTGGGTAATACGATGCGCGCCGACGACGGAGCCGGCTGCCTTGTTGCAGGCCGTCTGGCTGAATCCTATCCGGAGCGCGCCTTCGACGTCGGACAGACACCCGAGAACTACGTCGGTCCGATTCGCCGGGCGGAAGCCGGGACGCTGATATTTGTCGACGCTGCTGACTTCGGCGGCGCACCGGGGGAGATAAGGCTTGTAACCCCTGACGATATCGGGGGTCTCATGATAGGAACGCACTCGGCGCCTCTAGGGCTCTTCATGAAGGCGCTCTCCGAGGACATGAGTTCCAAGGCGGAACTCATCGCGATCCAGGCAGCGAACACAGCATTGGACGGAGAGCTGACGTCGGAGGTGGCGCTCGCCATCGGAACAGTGACGGATGTGCTGTTACAGATTCTTGGCCTGCACGGAGGTTAGCACCATGAGGATATGGGGATATCGTAGCGGTCTTCTCGCAGTGATCCTGGCGGTCGTCATGGCGCTGTCGTCGTGCTCCAGCTTCAAGGAGCCCGATGTCACTCTGGTCGATGTGGACTTCACGGGGATCTCGACTGACGGGCTCAGGTTCGAGATGATGGCTCGTGTGGAGAATCCGAACGACTTCAGCGCAAGCATTGAGCAGGTGGAGTACAGGATCTACGGAGACGGAGTCGCGCTGGCCGAGGGGAAGTGGAATGAGAGCGTTCCCGTTCCTGCACGCGGCAGCGTCGAAGTCAGGGTGCCCTTCATTCTAAGGTGGAAGGGTGGCCAGACTATTCTAGAGAGCCTGTTTGATGACAGTGAGCACGAATGGAAGTTCGAGGGTAGTGTGGAACTCAAGAAAGGTCCCATCACGAAGACCTTTCCGTTTTCGGAGAGAGGAACCATACACACGCCTTCCGGACTGACGAATCTATAGAGCCACCGCGCGGCGGCTCCGTCTGGAGGTTTACCATAAAGAAGAAATACATGCCAAAGAACGAGCGGGCGATCCTCGTGGGGATCAGCCTGCCCGACACATCGGTCGAGGATGAGCACGAGTCGCTGGACGAGCTTGCGCAGCTTGCACGGACAGCCGGCGCGACCATCATCGATCGCTTCGTCCAGAACCGGACGAGAATAGACGGCAAGACGTATATCGGAAGCGGCATGCTCGAGCGAATCAAACGAGCGGCTGACGTCCACGATGCCAACCTGCTCATATTCGACAACGAGCTGAGGCCCTCACAGGGCAGGGAGATTGAGGCGGCCTCTGAGATAAAGGTCATCGACCGGACGGAACTCATCCTCGACATCTTCGCCAGGCGGGCGCAGACGAAGGTGGCCAGGGCGCAGGTGGAGCTTGCGCAGCTCGAGTACGAACTCCCTCGCCTGAGACGGTTGTGGGATCACCTTGAGCGTCTTGGTGGTGGGATAGGAACGAGGGGTCCGGGAGAGACCCAGCTCGAGAGTGATCGCCGCCTCGTCCGGCAGCGCGTGAAGGTACTGAAGAAGACGCTGAAGGGCGTGGATGTGGACCGAGCGGAGCAACGCAAGCAGCGAAGCACGATGACGCGTGTGGCGCTCGTGGGCTACACAAACGCCGGCAAGTCCTCGCTCATGAACGCGCTCTCCGGAGCGAGCGTGCTCACAGAGGATCTTCTCTTTGCGACGCTCGATGCGACGACGCGCAAGATCGATCTACCTGGCGGACATGCGGCGCTCTTGACCGATACCGTCGGGCTCATCAAGAAGCTGCCACATCATCTCGTCAGCAGCTTCCACGCGACACTTGAAGAAGTCGCGGACGCTGATCTCCTGCTACACGTGGTTGATGTCTCGCGGCCTCATTGCGAGCGTTATCTGGAACTGGCGGAAAGCGTGATCTCGGAGATCGGGGCGCGTGGCAAGCTGACTCGGATCGTGTTTAACAAGATCGACCGCGTGCATGATGATGGAGCGCTCGGTCGTCTTGGGAGGATGTATCCGGGCGCGGTATTTACGAGCGCAACGGAGGGCTCGGGGCTTGATGATGTGCGGGAAGCGATCCGCGCCTTTGTGGAGGATCTGGAGGAGATTATCGAGGCGACCGTGTCGAACGGCGACGGCAGGACCATGGCTATGTTTCACGAGCTGGGCGAAGTGTTGTCGAAGGAAGTGGGGGATGAGTCGACCGTGATGCGCGTGCGCCTCTCGAAACCCGAGGCGGAGCGTCTGAGGAAGATCGGCGTGGTTGCGCGTTGAACGTGTTAATGGATCCAGTTCGCCTCGTACACAAGAGAGCAGGGCCCGGAACAGTCATATCCGGGCCCTGTCTGTTTGTACCGAGAGTGCTCGCCGCTACCACGCCACAGTCAAGCCGTCAAGCGTGCCGGCGACCGCTAGCGGAGAATCACTATCTTCGAGGAGATCTCCGTGTCCGCCGCATTGAGCCTGATGAAGTAGACGCCCGCAGCCACCTCCTCGCCACCGGTGCCGCGGCCATCCCACTGGGCCTCGTGCATTCCCGATGACAACACTGCATCAACAATCGTCGCTATTCTCCGTCCTCCCGCATCGAACACGGCGAGCTCGACGTGTGCCTGGCTCGGGATGGAGAAGCCAAGATGACATGTGTCCTGGAAGGGGTTCGGAGCCGGAGGCGCCAGATAGACGGCCCCATGGATGTCCGCTCCGCTCCGCCCCTCAGTCGCAAGCGGCAACCCTGCCGCTGACTGCCCCAACGTGGGGATATAGTCATTGATCAGCGCCCAGCGGACCTGGCGGCCTAGCTTCTTGTGATAGTACCCACTGTAGATCGTGGCGGCCGTGGCCGCGTGCTCAAGGAGTTCGTCCATACCGGCTCCGCACACGACAGCGAAGTCCAGCACCAGAGTCTCACCGTCCTGGATGCTGCTGAACGGTCCGGCAGAGATCACGGTTCGCCAGTCCTTCGGTTCAACGTCAGCCACATGGATGCCGGGCTCGCTGAGGAAGAGGTACCGCTCCGCATCACTGGATGGATCGCCGGGATACCCGCCCGTCTGCCACCAAGCCCTGGCAGCGCGCGGCTCAACAGAGACAGGGGCGTTCACCCCGGCCGGGTCGGTCGGGTGGCCAAGGAGTAAGAATCCGATGAGACCATCCCAATCACCGTCATCGCCGCCCGGGGAATCCGCCGCGTACACCATCGTGATCCTCACTGGAAGGTAGTGTCCATCGAGCCCCGGTGCGGCCACGGTGTCGATGTACCCGGCCGTATCATCGGCCCAGTTCATGGCTTCACCATACCCAACATCGAGATCACCCAAGAGACCGACAAAGACGTCGTCGAGCACGGCTCCTGAGATATTCGTGATGTGATACCTCAAGCCGACGAAATCATCACGGTCATCCTCGCCCCAGGCAAAAGACTCCTCGTGCACCTCGATGCCTATCGGCGTATGGGGTTCTGGCGGGGGCGGTCCCTCGAGATACACGGTGTCGAAATACGTCCGTGCGTACATCTCCCTGGAGATGCCACCGTAGTCCTCGTCGATCAGACCGTCGCCGTCATCATCGATGCCATCGAGGCGTTCCTCATCGATCAGACCATCACGGTCATCGTCGTGGAACCGGATGCCCGGAGGAGCGTATCCGGTACCCGTGTAGATGTGGAAGATCGGATCCTCGAGCTTCGGAAAGAACTCCGTCTGGTAGGCAGCAGCAGTGACGAGCGGGACCCCGTCGACCTCTGCTCCTACCCACAGCCCGGCCACATAGAGATGCTCGTAGCCACTGCCCTCCGGCCACTCGGCTGACGGTCCATCACTGGAACCGAACGTTCCGAGGAGGCCCAGGTTGCAGACGTGAAGGACCAGCTCACCGTCGTCGTGCCACCATCCGTACCAGTCGATATCCCGCGACGGTGGCAGCGCCGTTGGAGATGAGGCGAAGATGACCGGCGCGATGACAAGTGCGGCTACTATGGAGGCGAGCACAACACATGTTCCCAGTCGCATGCGGTGACTCCTTTCGGGGCGTCTTTGGGGTGAGCGGACGTGGGCAAAGAGAACGCCGCAACGACCACCTACTGCGGGGGCGCGTTCCGGCGACAAACGCACTCTAGCACGGTTCACTATATCCCGTCAAGGAAGGAAAACCGAGACACCATATCGCGACCTTGACCGTCCCCAGCTATCTCTCTTTACACCCATCACGCGTGCGTGTTACGCTCCCATGTTGAGAATCAGCCCGAATCAAGGGCCTTTTCCGGAACGAATAGACTGCAGACATGGGAACCAGGACTTGATCCAGTAGGAGATGAGAAGGAGGACGAGCATGCCGATTATGAACTCGAAGGCCGGCACGATTCGCAAGCAGTACACGGTTGAGCAGCTGGAGGAAGCCGCGAGCCTTATGCGGGGATACAACCTGGTCACGCTCTCGGCGGCCGGGTCGGGTCACTCCGGTGGAACGCTGGGTATTATGGATGTGGCATGTGCTCTTTATCTGAAGATAGCCCGGCACAACCCTCGGGACCCGGATTGGAACGATCGTGATCGAATCATCTGGTCGGCCGGGCACAAAGCGCCGACCCTTTATGCGGCGCTGGCCG
>DAOVNE010000184.1 GCA_030630395.1 Candidatus Eiseniibacteriota bacterium | reverse complement strand
TGACCTGAAGAGGCTTCCGATCGCGACGAATACCGGAGTCACCATACCGCTCAGCAACGTTGCCCGGCTCACGATCGAAGAGGCTCAGGCGGAACTGCACCGTCGAAACGGGGAACGGATCGTCACCGTAACGGCCGGCGTAGAGGAGAACACGACTTCGACCGAGGTCAACCACTTCCTACAACAGGAGTTCTCCGATATCTCCGTCATGTACCCGGGCTATCGGCTTGACTTCGGAGGTGAGTTCCAGGCGACGCAGGAGTCGTTCGCGTCGCTGTTCCTGGCGTTCCTCGTGGCAATCCTCCTCATCTATGCGATTCTGGGCACGGAGTTTCAGTCGTTCATTCAGCCGCTTGTCATCATGTTCACGGTCCCCTTTGCCTTCATCGGTGTCGTCATCGGTCTTCTGGTCATGCGCTTCCCGCTGACCTTGACCGCCGGAATCGCCGTCGTCGCACTGGCCGGAGTCGTTGTCAACGACTCGATCGTTCTCGTGGATTTCATCAAGAACTCGCGTCTGAAAGGCGCCGATCGATGGGAGTCGGTCGTGAGGGCGGGGTGCATGAGGCTGCGCCCGATCCTTCTGACCTCGATCACGACCATCTTCGGAATCCTGCCTCTGGCGATGGGCTGGGGTGGTTCGTCCGAGAGCTGGGGGCCGATGGCCTCCTCGATTGCGTGGGGGCTGGCCTTTGCGACGGTTCTGACGCTCTTTGTGATTCCGGCTCTCTACTCGATCGTGGATGATATCCGTGCGCGCTTCGGCAAGCTCCACGTCCCCGGTGGCAAGTCCCCGGAACTCACGCCCCACGTGGCGGAGGAGTTGGGTCGGTTGAAGCGGGGCGCGGCGCTATCGTCCAATGTGGATGAATCGGAGAGAACGTGAGCGAGGCTTCCCCAGTGAGTGAATCGGAGAGAACGTGAGGGAGACTTCCCCGACAGTGACCGGCAGAGTACTGGCCTGCTTTCATGACGAGTGGGAGGTCGCCCTGAGCGGCGGCGACATCATCCGTTGCCGTATCCGAGGAAGGCAATTCACGAAACTCCCGGACGGGCGGAAGCCCGTGGTTCCGGGAGACCTGGTTGAACTCAGCCTCCTGAGAGACGGCTCGTGCGTCATCGAACGCGTGCTTCCGAGGGAGACCGTCCTCTCCAGACTGCTTCCCGGGAGACGCAGGCCGGCCGAGCAGATCATCATCTCGAACGTGAAGCAGCTCGTGACCGTGGCATCCCTTGGGGCTCCGAGCCTCAACAGGCGTCTGCTGGATCGGTTCCTGATCATCTCGGAGGTGGCCGAGTTGCACTCGGTCGTTGTGTTCAACAAAACAGACCTCGTTCCCGAGAAGGAGTGGCGTCCGGCTGCCGCGGCCTACGAGGACGCAGGCTACGAGGTGATTCCCACGTCAGCCACGAACGGTACGAACGTCGACAGGCTCGCGTCGGTACTGGCGGGCACATTCTCCGTTCTTGCGGGTCCGAGCGGAGCGGGGAAGAGTTCGCTTCTGAACATCATCAGACCCGGGCTTGGTCTCAGAGTGAAGGAAGTAAGCAAGAAGAGTGGAAAGGGCAAGCACGCGACGACAAACGTGACCGTGTTCCGTATCGGTGACGGAACGCTCGTCGCCGACACTCCGGGCTTCCGCGAGCTCGGCTTCTGGAGGATACGTCCGAGCGAGCTGGACTACCTGTTTCCGGAGTTCCGTGACCACATCGCGAGGTGTCGTTTCAGAGGATGCAGTCATTCGCATGAGCCCGATTGTGCCATCAAGGAAGCCGTGGAGACCGGGGCACTGAACGCCGCGCGCTACGACAGTTATCTGAGGCTTCTCGAGGAACTGAAGGAGGGAGCGTAGGCCCTCGCAGGTCCACGCCTGACTCCACGGGCGCCCAATGCCCGGCCACGGCGCGCCGTTCGCAGTGAGGAGGTGCCAGATTGCAGGTTGTTCTCTACGAAGATGCCGGTACCAAGTGGTTTGGTCCGCTCACGCTTCTCCGCCCGGTCTTCGATCTGAGATGCGGATCGCTGCTTCTGAGGGAGAAACTCGAGGTCAGGAGGCCCGGTTGGGCGGTCAATCTACTTCCACGCCCGGAGCTCACTCCGCTCGTGTCGGAGCTCTATCCGGGACGAGGTATTGACGGTCTTCAAGATTCAGACGTACTGCTTCTGTCCGCTCGCGTGATCGTCACCGACGAGCTTCTGGCCGCCATCGAGGCCGAGTCGGCTGAAGCTCTTCTGACATCCGGCGGCGAGCCTGTCGGAGCGCTCCTCCGCGGAGGAGCTGCCGAGAGAGTGCGCGCTGTGGGTGAGGCGAACGGAGATCTGAGTGTGCTTGACATGCCCCTGTCTCGTGAGCTACCGGCCCGCGTGGTCTGTTACCCGTGGGAACTCGTGCGATTGACGGCCGAGGAGATAGAGGCTGATGCTGCGGTCTCAGGACGTTTGGGGACCGTGGAGGGAGACGTTCACCCTTCAGCGCACCTGGTTGAGCCGGCCAGGATCTCGATAGGAGAGGGAAGCACGCTCGGTCCGGGAGTCGTGATCGATGCGAGCTCCGGCGCGGTCGTTGTGGATGCGAACGTCGAGGTGATGGCCAACGCCGTGATACTGGGACCCGCTTTCGTGGGCGCCGGGTCTTTCATAAAGGTGGGCGCCAGGATCTACCCGGGCACATCGATCGGCAGGTCGTGCAAGGTGGGAGGTGAAGTGGAGGGATCGGTGCTTCATTCGTTCACGAACAAGCAGCACGAGGGGTTCCTCGGTCACGCCTACCTTGGAAGCTGGGTCAATATTGGCGCCGCGACGGATAACAGCGACCTCAAGAACAACTACGGCTCCGTTCGGGTCGAACTGAACGGTGAGACCGTCGACACCGGACACACATCCGTCGGAGCGACGATAGGCGATCACACCAAGACCGCCATCGGGACGAAGCTGAACACCGGCACTGTGATAGGCGTCTTCTGCAACGTGGTGAGCAACGGCTTCGCGCCGAAGTCCATTCCCTCCTTCTCATGGGGGAACGGGGACGGCTTCGTCGAACACGACATAGAGCGGGCGATCGCGACCGCCCGTATCGTCATGGCGCGACGCGGCGTGGACCTGACGGGGACGGAAGAGGCCGTCATCCGCGAGGTCCACCGAAGACAGAGATAAGGGAACCCCCCGCCTGTGCTGGAGACGGGGGGTCGGGGGGGGACAGAGCGAGTTGCTCGCTCCGGCCGCACTAGTTGTTGGCTTTGAGTTCCTCCAGATCCTTCTTGAGCTCCTCCAGGGCCTCACGAAGAGCGTCCATCTCCTCCTCCAGCATCTCCTTCTTGGCATTGCGGAATTCCTCGATGGCAATGCTGCGCTGACCCGAGGGAGTAGTTCTGAGCGTGCCGATGTATTCGTCGGCGTCAGGCTCGGCTACGGTAACCTCCATGATCACCTCGGAGCCCTTGCGGATGACGACGATCGGTGTCGGAACGTCAGCCGCCAGATCACTGATCGCGTCGACCAGCTCGTCAGTGTCCGCGACCGCAGTGTCGCCGATCTTGATGATGACGTCACCGGCTTCGATGCCGGCGGCCTCAGCGGGACTGTCCTCGACAATCTCCTCGACGAGTACTCCGTTCCCGTCGGGAATCTGGAAGTACTCAGCCAGCCCGGCGCTCAAGTCATCAACGTAGACCCCCAGCCTGCCCTTACCGGCCCATCCCATGCCGATGTTCACTGTTGGAATGAACATCCTGTCGAGATTCCCGAGAGCCTCAAGTCCTTCCAGGCCGAGGATTCCGAGAGCCGCAAGCCCACGCAGACCGGAGAGATGTTCGCCATCGTCTCCGAGCACAAAGCGGTGAGGACGGACACCGAGGACGAGGTTCTTGATCACCTTCTTCCCATCTCTCAGGAGTTCTATCTCGAGCTTGGTGTAGGGATCCATGCCGGCGACCAGCGCGATGAGCTGGTTCGTGCTCGTGACATCGTTGCCGCTCATGCTTACAATGACGTCGCCCGCCTGAATGCCCGCCTCCTCTGCTGGGCTGTCTTCGTAGATCTCCGTGACGATGACCACGTGCTTCTTGTCGATACCCAAGCTCTCGCGCTTCTTCTCGTCGAGATCCGTAATGCCCACGCCGAGCCAACCGGCATCGTCACCCGTCAGCTCGATCGTCACGATTCTCTCACCGTCAGTGCCGTCGGTTTGCACCTTGACGATGATGGCTTCCTCATCGACCTCGCCGGCCACGAGCATCGCAGGCAGGAGCAGGAGCG
>DAOVNE010000133.1 GCA_030630395.1 Candidatus Eiseniibacteriota bacterium | reverse complement strand
TCGTAGTTGTAGTTTGGATCGACTCCGTCCAGATCGAGTTCGAACGTGCCGTTCTCATTGTTGTCACGGATGTTCTTCCGGTACGTCGTGTCCAGCCCCGCTGTGACCACCCAGTGCCCATCCGGATTCAGGAGTGGAATGAACCAGATCTCGATGTCATCGACCCACTGCGTGATCGAATCGACCACGGCGTAGTTGCTCGTGAGCTCATCGATCATCCACATGCAGACCTCAAGCCCCACCACTTCCTCTGCATGATGCAGTCCATCGAAGAGCACCACGGGCTCGTCCTCATCGACATCGACGTTGTCCGAGATCTTGAGCGCCCAGATGGGCTGCCCGTCCGTGGTGGAGTAACCCAGCGTCTCGAGCCTTGTGATCTCCGGATAGGCCGCGGCCACCGCCGCAAGCTCAACGCCCACCTCCGCATGGGTGTGGTAGCGCTCGTGCAATGCAGAAGCATCTGGAGCGATGCCGGCAACGAGAAGACATGTGAGAACCAGGATGGCCGGCGCCCTCCGCGCCGCGATCGAGCGAGTCTTGATGCCCGCTGCCGCATGGTGCAGGTTCATTCGTTCCTCCGTATTCGGCGCTATTTGAGAAGCACCATCTTGGCTGACATCTCCTCGCCGAGCGCTGAGAACCTGGCAAAGTAGACACCGCTCGCAACCCTGTCACCGGCCGCGTTAGTTCCATCCCAGACTGTGTTGTGGTAACCGGCGTCGACATCACCCTCCAGAAGCGTGCTCACAAGACGACCGCTCACGTCGAACACCTCGAGCTTGACGCTGGTCCTGCTCGGCACACCGTAGCTGATCGTCGTCAGCGGATTGAACGGGTTCGGCTGGTTGCCAGCCAGAATCACGGCCCTCGGCACGATCGTCTCATCTGGAACGTCCGTGGAGTCGTGTCCGTCCGGCGGGTCAGTCGTGAACTTGATTGCGCGTCCGCCCGCGAGCGTCGCTGCCGCGTCGTCATAAATATTCGCAAACGTGTAGAGCACGCCATCGGTCTGGGGATGGTTCTCGATTCCGACTGTCGCGTAGTTTGCAGTCGCGTGCGTGTTCGAGATCGTGTGGTACTGGTTCAGGATCTCGCCGTCGCCGGTCTCCGTCGTGTGGACGGCAGGATCGTAGAGGATGATCTCGAACGTCTCCTCCGCATACGGCTCGTACGCCGTCGGCACCCTGCTCCACTCGATGACGAATCTGCCGTCTCCCATGTTGCGATAGAGGACCTTGCCACCCGCGCCCGGATCCAGGTCGTCCCAGAACCCGGCTATCATCGCATCCGGTCCCGGCGCGCCGGGGATGAACCAGTTGCGGAACTCGTGATGGAACGAAGGCGTGTCGCCCATCCCGATCCACCCGTTCGAGCAGACTCCTATCTCCGTGTAGTCATCGCCGTAGTAGGTGAATGTGAACGGGAGACTCACGGTCAACGTCTGGTCGTCTGCGAGTCCCAGATCGGTCCCGCTACCACCGTAGCTTGGATCGATCTCGACCCATGAGTACGTCGGGACCTCGTCGTACGCCGTGTCCGTGTTGTCGTAGGCGTAGTAGCCATGGTCGTCCGGACCAACAGGATCGTCGCTCGAAGGAACTCCCACAGTCAATGGGAAGAGAACGAACTGCGAGAGGCCGTTGTCACCGGACAGCTCGAGAATCATCGTGAACTCGTGCCCCACCGCCACATCCGACTCGGCCTGCACCTGGAACGGGTTCCCGGCATTCGAGGCAAAGCCCCCGGCCAGAACGCTTGAATACGTTCCGTAGTCGTCAGGGACCAGGAGACCGGATGAGGGCCCGACGAGCGTCCCCGTCACCGATGTCGCATCCATCTCTCCACCGTTTGAGAGCGTCACAACAAGCGATGCCGTCTCCCCCGGATCCAGGATGCCATCGCCACCGATCGCGATTGCGTAGTACTCCAGGGTGGGCGCACCGACAACGATGCGAGTGTAGCTGACAGAGGTGGCCCGACTTCCGTCGGTCACCGTGAACTCAAATCCTATCTCCGTCCCGTTCGGACACCCATCGTCTATCGTGAAGACGAACGGATTCGATCCGGACGCGGTCGCACCCGCTGCAATCGTGCCGTAGCCGGCTGTCTGACCAGGAGTAATGGTCACCCACTCGCTGCCGGTTCTCGGCGGCCCGCTATCGAAGCCTGCTGTCACACCGGTCGCAGTCAGGAGGCCGTAGTTCTTGAGACTGACGGCGAGCTCGATGGTCTCACCGGGGTTCACGACGCCGTCGCCATCTCCGCTCGAGGCGCCCGAGCCATCGTCATCGATGGTCTGGCTGTACCACCCCACGAACTCGCTCTGCTGATCGATCGACACAACACTCAGGTAGGGCTTCATGTTCGTGGCCCAGACGGTGACGTAGGCATCGCCCTCGGTCACAGCACCTAGCGGTATGTCTACGTTGTACCCGCCGCTCAGAGTACGGACCTCGTACACCTCATCGCCCTTCCAGACGATGACCTCGGCGCCCGGAATCGGACTGCCGCTCTCGTCCTCAACATGAACGGTGAGCATGTTCTGCCCGAACGGCACGCTTGCAGCGTGTGTGGCCAGAATCGTCCCGGGCCGCTCCGTGCGGAGGACAAGCTCCGGGTCACCGAGCACGTTGTAGACGTTGAAGTAGAAGTCGACGTTCTGCCCATCCGGATCCGACGAGCCCGGGTCCACGTACTCGGGGTAGTTCAGGTAGACCTCCAGCTTGCCCCGCAGGAGAGTCTGCCCGAAGTGCTCGAGCCCCTCGTCCAGGATGCCCTGGTAGATGCCTGTGTCCATGGCGTTGTTCCACTTGGTGTGCGTCCAGTACTCGCTTGGCCCGATCATGGCCGGACCGCCCTTGAGCGCATATGGTGTTCCGTAGCGGATCCACGCCTCGCCGAAACAGGGATCGGACGACGCATCGAAGTTGCCCGTGCCGCAGACGATGCTCGTCATGACCGGAAGCATGCGATCGTTCGAGAGCTGGTTGATGTGATCCGTGTAGAACTGCGGGTAGTACCAGCCGGGCGACCCACCCCAACCACGGTAGTTCACAATCGAAACGCCCGCGTTGATGGAGCTCTGAATGTCCTCCGTCTGGGTCCTCGACCCCTCACGCGAGTAGCTCCAGAAGACGGTGTCGACCTGTGTGTAGGCGTTCTCCAGGAGCATCTCGCGCACACGGAGCTTCGTCGTCCGAGGGGTGGTCGGCTGGGGATTTCCGCAGCAGTTGGCTGCGACCATGAGGGCGTGCTCGTACCAATCGTCGCTCGGAGCGTCGCAATCGCGCTCGTAGACCTGGGGCTTGAGCAAAGCGACAACCGCATCCGCTGCCGAGGCGACGGACATTCTGCCGATCATGATCTCGGGAAGGTAGTCGGCGCCCTCGAGCTCGGTGTATGGGTGGTCGGTAACGTCGCCGTCGTGGAACCACGCCGGGACATCGTCTCTATCGCCGACAAGGCACACGAAGTCCGGCGGGTTGTCCCACGTGTTGTACGCGTTCTCTATGTAGTCCTTCACGTCCTGCGCTGACGGACTGACACCAATATCGGAGAGCGGAACAAGCACCGTCTCGACGCCGCGGCGATTCTTCCACGTGATGAAATCGGTGACATGGGCTGCGAACTCATCGCTCGCTATCACCAGGTAACTGCCTCGGCGCACGTCTCTTGCTGGAAGCTCATCGTAGTTCGCGATCAGGCTTCGGTAGATAGGCTCGAACGCCTCCGAACGATACGAACGCGCCGCAGTGCGCGGGTTGATCTCCTCCCCGCTCGTGTAGTCGAGGGTGACGGTGACGCGGCCGGCTACGAGAAGCTCGCGTGTCACGGGATTGTAGCGTGCCGGATTGACTCTGAGCTGGACGATCCTCATGTCCCGCATGATCATCGGCTCGCTGATGGAGGCAACCTCTGCCGGGTAGAGGGCGCTACGGCCGTAGACAGCGGCGTCCGCGAGCGTTGGACCGCCATCCTCTCCTTCCATCCTGAAGGGAGCGGTCGGATCGATATCGACGTCCGCGAATACCCTCTCATCGAAGGTTGTGACGGACAATTCCACGCCACCGAGGTCCGGGATCGCAATCAGATACGTGAACACAGGAAGGTCCGGCATCCCGGGATGGTTGATCCGCCGGGAACCGGGAATCTCGAGAGCCGGCGTACCATCGAGCGCGCGGCCCGCCGCCTCCAAGAACACGCCCGGAACCTCAAGTTCGATAGTCGTCTCGGTGATGTCGGAAGCAATAACCCTGACCGTAGCCTCGGACGGGTAGGACGCATCGCTGATGGGAATCCATTCCCTGGCAGGCGCGGCCGCCGTGAGTGCGATCAGAACGGCTATACCGAGCGCGGTTGTCCACCTTGTCACGTCGTGTCTCCTCTCCTAGAGCAGTTGCTCAACTTCAGCCGGGTCAGAATCTGTCTATGCTTGTGGAGAGGAGTCGGTTCAGAAACCGCTACTCCTCCTCCAGTATCACAAGTCCCCAGTCGCGGTCAGCCAGATAGACGTAGTTGTCCGTGACAGAGATCCCGTTTGCGTACGGCGTCACTAGATGCCCCGCTGCCGCAGGCTCCAGGGGATCGCTCACATCCACGACTCTCAGTCCGCCGTACCTGTCCGCGATGTAGACCATTCCGTCCAGGTAGACCACGTCGGTCGCATAGTCGTTCGTCTCGATCGAGGCCACGGTCTCGGCATTCACCGGATCGGAGATGTCCATGACCTGAAGCCCGTAAAGCCCGTCGGCGACGAACGCATAGTCCCCGAATGCCGCCACGGCCTGTGCATTGCCCGGCGTATCGAACGTGCCGAGCTTTGTCGCGGTTCCCGGGTTCGTCAATTCAAAGATCGTGAGCCCGCTCTGACCTGAGGCAACCAGCACATAGTCGCCATGAAGGCAGAGGCCTCGGGCGTAGCCCGTCGTGTAACCGTGATAGACCTCGATCGGGAACCACGGAGGTCCCCAGTCGAGATTGAGCTCCCAGATTCTGAACCCGCCGTTCTTGTCGGCCACGTAGATGTGTATCAGGTGGCCGGGGTCCGTCTCCGAGATGACAACGTCCTGCCCGCTCGTGC
>DAOVNE010000257.1 GCA_030630395.1 Candidatus Eiseniibacteriota bacterium | reverse complement strand
TGTCCAGAGCTGTGCAACGAAGACGCTCGAGTTCATAGGCTACATCCCCGCCTCGGAGGGTGGGACCGAGTACTCCGAGGAGGAGGAAGAGGAGATCAAGAAGCGTCTGGCGGACCTGGGGTACATCTAGTCTGCCACGTTTGTTAGCGACGAGGGGTTTCCCTCCCGGCTCAGACACCGCCGCTTCGCGGCAGAACTCGCCGGTAGAGGGAAATCCCTCGTCGCATATACGGATCCAGCGCATCCGAGCGAAGCCCCCGGCCTGTGGAAGGTCGGGGATTCTCACATCGTCTATCTGTACAGTGACTTGATCACACCCCAGCTCGTCGCCTTGACCGGGCTCTCGCAGTAGCCGCATCCCTGGTCGTATGCGCCGACCAGAGCGGGCACCACGCCGTTGGCCGGAAGGCACGGCGAGTTTTCGCACAGCGTGTAGTCCTCTCCGGCCATCCAGCAGAAGCACGGATCTTCGGAGAAGTTTCCGTCGACGCCGAGCTGGTCCACGATGTCTTCCGTCCAGTCCCCGTCGGTGTTGCCGTAGATGTTGCACCAGGAGAGACTCGGCTCGCCGCTATAGTCGATCCTGACGGCTCCCCCGCCATGGTTGAATGCGATTAGACAGTTTGTCATTGTCGGAGACGATCTGTAGCACCAGATGCAGCCTCCGTTGGGATCGGCTCGATTGCCTGAGAGGGTGCAGTTCTCCAGGGATGCATCGGAGTTGTTGCTGCACTGGATTCCTCCTCCCACCCATTGTGCTATGTTCCCCGCGATGACGCATCTGGAGAACCGGGCCCTTGAGTGTCCCGACAAGGACACCGCGCCCCCCCACACGGACTCGTTGTGCAGGAACGAGCAGTCGATGAACTCAGGGCTGCCGAGGGTGCAGTACACTGCGCCACCCGAGGTTCCAGCTTGATTGTGCTCGAACGAGCAACGCTCCACCCGGGGACGTGGCGTTTGAATGCTCTCGAACAGCAAGGCGCCCCCGCCGATGGAGGCGTAGTTCTTAGTGAACCGGCAATCCGTGATCCTGATGGGAGAGTCGACGACGCTAATGGCGCCGGCGTGGTGATGGTTCCCTCCAGTGATCGTGAATCCCGCGATACTGGTGGTGCTGTCTGCATCGCCGCAGCGGAAGATCCAGCCCTGCTGCTGAGCGTCCACTGTCACGCAGTCGGCCTCACCCGTTGCACTCCGCAGAGTCACTCCGGATTTCATGATCATACCGTGCTCGTAGTACGTGCCGCATCCCACGACGACCGTGTCACCGTATGACGCGGCTGCGATGCCGGCTGCGATCGTTGGCTCCGCTGCTGGCACATCGATCGTGACGGCGAGACTCTGTGCAGCGAGAAGGAGGGGGGCGAGTGCCAGGAGTGCGCGTCGGATTCCCATCGTCTGGCAGCCTCCATTTGCCGAAACTGAGAGAGAGTGGGAGAGCATCTCCCAAATGACCAGTGGATCATATCAGATGGGGTCACCGATGTCAGGTACAAGAGAAAGGCCCCCGACCAAGAGGCCGTGGGCCTTCGCTACTGCACTGTGTGTGAAGGGTCTTCTGCCTGCGTTCCCGGCAGCTCGGCTTCTGCATCGCGCTTCCGGTCAAGCCTCGGAACACCGGTCCCCTCCGGCGTGTCTCCGAGATCGTGCAGCCAGCCGGCCCCGGGTGGGAGTCTCCGCACGAAGAACCGCCCGATGTCGTCGGGGTTCTTGGCCTGGTGGTAACGGAGATAGATCTCGTCGTTCCTGACGCCGACGATCTCTATCTTCCCCGTTCGGTGCGACATCACGAACCTGAACTGCTTGCTGTGGCCGTCGAGTCTCGCCTTCGCCTGCTCGATGATCCGGTACGCGCGCCCAAGGGAAATCTGAAAGGTTGTCTGCACGCGCCTGACCGGGCGACACTGGAAGACGTAGTAGGGATTGACGCCGATTCTGACGAGCCCCCTCTGAAGGTCAGCGAGGACATCGGAATCGTCGTTCACTCCTCTGAGGAGCACTGCCTGGTTGCTGATGACGACGCCGGAGCGGATGAGCGCGTCAATGGCCGCCGTCGATTGCTCAGTGATCTCCCTCGGGTGGTTGAACTGCGTGACGACGTAGAGGCGTCGCTGCGGGCGAGAGTACCTGCGGAACAGGTCGAGAAGGTCCCCATCCTCGATGATCCTGTCCGGAAGAACGACCGGCACACGTGTGCCGATCCGGATGTAGTCAAGGTGTGCGATTCGATCGAGCGTCTCAAGGAAGAAGGCGATCGAGTTCGTCGGGAGCACGAGCGGGTCACCACCGCTCAAGAGGACGTTATTGATCTCGCTGTGCTCCGCGATGTAGGTGGCTGCGTCCTCGAACCGGTGAAGGATCTCCTTGCTTGGCAGCCCAACAAGACGCTTCCGGAAGCAGTGTCTGCAGTAGACGGGGCACCTGCTTGTCACGAGCACGAGCGCCGTCTTTGCATACTTGTGCTGGAGTCCGGGCAGCTTCGTGTTTTCCCGTTCTCCGCTCGTATCGTAGGAGCCGACGGGGGAGAACTCGCCTTCGGATGGGATTGCCATCTTCCTGATGGGATCGTATGGGTCCGACCAGTCGATAAGCGAGAGATAGTACGGCGTCACGCTCATTGGGTGTCGCTCGGTCACGCCCCGCAGCCGCTCCGTCTCCTCGGAGGTGAGGAGGCCCATGGCTTCGAGTTCCTCGAGTTCACAGATGTTCTTATCTGATTTCATCATCTCTATCTCACCAGTATGAGTTTCCTCGTATCGCTCCGTTCTTCGCACACGAGCCTCCCGCTCGCATCATAGATCGCAAGGTCGACGTCGCCGTCCTCCAGATACCAGGCGTCAGCGGAACATGTGGGAATCCACAGGACGAAGAGAAGGAAGGAAAGCCCCGCCGCCACCCCGCATCTGAGCAGTGTCCGCCGCATAGCTGACCTCCGCCGAATAGACCGTACAAGCCGAGGGAGAGAGTGGATATGGTGACTGATAATCAATTTAAGTATAGCAGGATGGCGAGGGCGAGGGAAGGGGGTTTTCCAGGAGGCAAGGCGCCCTGCACGCGACTGCAGGGCGCTTCGGAAATCAGTACAGCCTAACGCCAGTGCCCGTCGACCCAGACGTGGCCGCGGGGCGTCTTTTTCCAGTGTCCGCCCACCCAGGAGCTGTTCTTCTTGTTCTTGATCCAATGGCCATCGACCCAGACGTGGTGCTTGCCGTTCCATTTCCAGTGGCCGGCTGACCAGGTGTACTTGGCGCCGGGCTTGGTGGGACGCACCTCGCTCTTGGCGGCCGGGGGATCGACG
>DAOVNE010000193.1 GCA_030630395.1 Candidatus Eiseniibacteriota bacterium | reverse complement strand
GCAGCATGTAGTCGAACGGGCCTGTCACGGGAGGGTGTCCGGACGCAGCCCATCGTACACCAAGCGCGACCGTCTGAGAGGTCAGACCGGCGAGCGTGAGCACGTATACGATGCCGCGAATAAGCGGCTTCCGCGTGCCGGCGTAGGTGCAGGCGCCTATTGTTGCGACAAGATAGCTCCAGAGGGCTACCCAGAAGAAAATCATGTCGGGTCTCGTGTCCATTCCTAACTACCTCCAGAAGGAGCATCGATCGACGGGCGTCTCGTCCACAACGTCAGGCAGAGTCCGAGGGAGAGAATCCCGAGCCCTGCGAAGAGAAGCGGCGTGCCCGGCTGTCTCGCGTATTCAAAACGCGTCAGGCCGTTGTCGAAGTCGGGGATGTAGTCCATGAAGAAGATGCGACACGGGAGATCGCTGTCGTCGCGATGACCGGCGAACCCCATGAAGAACCAGCGTTCGGCCACGAGTTCCCCCGCGTCCCGCAGCTCAACAAGTATCGCCTGGTTATCGTGCCCGATCGACGCCAGTCCGGCGGTTCCGGTCTCGATATCGTAGGTGAAGTCAGCAAGGAACTCCAGCACTTTGAGGCTCAGGTCGGTGCCCTCGATCTCCACAGTCTCCCCCGGCGCCGTTGTGATCTCCCTGTGCAAGGGCGCCCCATCCGGGGCAGGAACTACCACGCCTATGAACGCGAGCGCTATCGATCTGGCCGACGGCAGCATCTCATACTGGTAGACACCGATCCCGCGGTGATTGAGCGGGTGGTTGACCTCGATGCGATGTGTGCGGACCTCAATACCTTCTTCGAACACGGTCACGTCGGTCAGGTACTCACTCAAGCTCCCGTCCTCCGTGAATTCCGTCCGTGCCGCATCGACACGAATGGAGAAGCCTCCTTCAGGAACCTCGATCACGTCCCCCGCCTCCAGATACCGTGGGGCCGGATGCTTGAAGCCCGCAAGCGCCGTGACGAGACCGGCCGCCGCGATGAGGGCGATCGAGAGATGGGTCAGGAGTGAACCCGTTGCGGAGAGCCGCCGCCCGGGACGTTTGACGAGCCGGACGATGCGACGGAGCGTGCACATGATTGTGGAAACCACAACGAGCGCGCCGAGGAGTGCGAAGTACCACGTTCTGAAGACGTTCGTGAGACCAGAGCGAAAGAGGAAGATACCGAACACATCTCCGTACCGCTCCGTGTAGGCCTCAAGCGGAAGCCGCTGGCCGACGAGGGCGCCTATCATCGAAATGGCGGCCATGGCGACCAGTAGCCAGATGGCGGTGCGCATCGACGTAAGCCAGTTGCGGAACCTCTGCAAGAAGAGGGCTGCCACAAGAAGAACGAGCGGCACAAGTATCACAAGCGGGACAGGACCCAGCACGCTTACCTCACTCTCCGGCGGCGGGACGCGCCGCGCGCTTCATCTCAAGCCTCTTCATGATCCACTCTATCCACGCGTCCATCCCCTCGCCCTTGAGGGCGGAGAGCTTGAGCACTTCACACTCTGAGTTCAGGACGCTTATCTCAGTTCCGACCTTCTCGACGTCAAACTCGAGATACGGAAGGAGGTCGATCTTGGTAATGATGGCGAGTTCCGCCTCGTGGAATATCGACGGATACTTCATCGGTTTGTCGTCACCCTCGGCAGTCGAGAGCAGCACCATTCGGATGTCTTCCCCGAGATCGTATGTCGACGGGCAGATGAGGTTGCCGACGTTCTCAATGAAGACCAGGTCTGCAGTATCGAGACCGAGCCCATCAAGCACGTCGCGGATCATCTTCGCACTCAGGTGACAGCCTCCACCCGTGTTTATCTGTATCCCGTCCGCACCGTGCGCCCGGACACGATCCATGTCGCGCTCGGTGCTGACGTCGCCTTCGATTACGAGTATCTTGACCTTGTCGGCGAGCCGGTCGAGCGTCGCCTCAAGCAACGTCGTCTTCCCCGATCCGGGCGAGCTTATGATGTTGAACACCAGGAGCCCGGCATCGGCGAACTGTCTCCGGTTCTCGATGGCGACCAGATCGTTCTCGCTCAGGATCTTCTTCTCGATATCGACCTTTGGCACGATTCCCTCCGCTAGTCTTCGTCTATCTCAAGGTGCTTGATGTCCAGCTCAAGGCCCGAGTGTATCTCGATGTCGGTCGACCCGCACGACGGGCATCCCAGAGCAAACTCCTCGTAGGTGAAGTCGCGCTCGCATGTGCGGCAGCGGCCGGCGATAGGTATGTCATTGATCACCAGTTCGACGCCCTCATACTGGCCGCCAGACACGATCACCTCGAACGCTTCACTCAGAAGCGTCGACTCGACCGTCGAGCCCTTCCCGATATCGAGGAAGATGCGCCTGAGGGTCGCGTTCGGATGCTCGGCCATCGTCTTCTCGACGATCCCAAGCATGCTCTGGCAGATCGACAGCTCGTGCACGAAAGCTCCTGGCAGTATGGCCAACGCGGCGGTCTGAAGTGTCGGCCCGTGGCAACAGTGTCAGCATCCGCCGCGGCGCCTAGCAGATGCGCGGCAGCTGGACGCCCTCAAGCATCACGATGGGCCTTAGGCCCCCCACGTCGGTTCGCAGATAGACCCCGGGCTTCCCGCCCACGATGCCGATTGCTGTCGCATCGTGTCCGAGGGGATGTGCCCGCATCGCCTTGAGGACTATGTCGGCGCCAGCCTCTGGAACCACGACGATAACCTTCCCCTCGTTCGCCATGTAGATGGGATCGTATCCGAGTATGTCACAGACGGCGCGGACCTTCCTGGCCACAGGAATATCTGCCTCCCGAATGGTGATGCCGAGACCGGACTTCGACGCGATCTCATTGAGCGTGGTCCCGAGACCTCCCCGTGTCGGATCCCTGAACACGTGAATGTCAGGATAGGCACGGAGGATCGTATCGACAAGCCCGTTCAGACACGCACAGTCGCTCTCAATGACCTCATCCAGCTTCAGCTCTTCGCGTGCAACCAGGATGGCGGTCTCGTGATCCCCGATCGTCCCGGAGAGAATCACGACATCGCCTTCCTCCGCACGCACGGCCGAGATCGAGATGCCGTCCGGGACAACACCGATACCGGCGGTATTGATTATGATGCCGCCCACTGATCCGTGTTCCACGACCTTCGTGTCGCCGGCGGCGATCGACACCCCGGCGGCCTTAGCCGCCGCTGCGATGGAATCGATGATCTCTTCGAGCACGGAGAGCTTGAGGCCCTCCTCAATGATCAGGCCGAGCGTGAGATAGAGAGGGGTCGCCCCCTTCATGGAGAGATCGTTGACGGTGCCGGCTACGGCAAGCGTTCCGATATCACCGCCCGGGAAGAAGAGCGGCTGCACGACGTACGAGTCGGTCGTGAAGGCCACGCGCCCGCCATCGAGCTTGTGGCCGCCAAGATCCGGAAGCTCCGCGGAGTCGTCGAGAGACTCGAGGATCGGGTTCGCGAGCCGCGCGACTATCAGGTTCTCGATCAGTTCGTGCATGAGTGCGCCGCCGCTACCGTGCGCGAGCTTCACCCTGTCATCGTTGCCCAATGCGTCACCTCTCCCGGCACGCTTTCACGCGTGCCACAATCATCGAGTGCGGCTGTCTATGCCACATCCCTCTCGTACTTGTAGAACGCTGCGCACGATCCTTCGGTAGATACCATGCACGGACCGACCGGTCGCCGGGGCGTGCAGGCCTCACCGAAAAGCGGGCAATCGGTCGGGAGCTTACGCCCCAGCATGATCTCCCCGCAGATGCAGCCCGGCTGTTCGATGGGCTCGGCCACGTCCAGCGACAGCCGCTCCCCCGCGTCGAAGTCGCTATACCGCTCACTCAGATCGTGGCCACTTCCCGGAATGACGCCGATGCCGCGCCACTCGGCATCGCACGGCTCGAACACGTCTCGCAGAAGCTCCTGTGCCGCAACGTTACCCTCACCAGTGACGGCCCTCTTGTATCGAATCTCTACCCTGGCGTCGCCCTGACCGGTTCTGATAGCGGCCACCTGCTCCAACAGCCCCTCGATGCCTGAGAGGATGTCGAGCGGTTCGAACCCCACGACGACGCACGGCATATTGCGATTGCCGGCCACGGGTTCGTAGGCGTTGGCGCCGATGATAACGCTCGCGTGTCCGGGACAGATGAAGCCGTC
>DAOVNE010000134.1 GCA_030630395.1 Candidatus Eiseniibacteriota bacterium | reverse complement strand
TACTTCATGCTCCAGGGCCAGCGTGCTGTCCACGCCCGAGGTCTCGGTCAGGGCGCCGTCCTCCCCATACATCACCTCTGATGTAGCCGGAATGTCAGTCGTCCACGAGACCACGACACTCATGACGCTCGTTGCACGGAGAGTGAGTCCGCCCATCACAGGCGGCATCATCGGCACTCCCTCCATGGTCTCGAAGATGGAGTCGGCAGAGGCCGCGATGATCCCGTGCTCGTCCTGCGAAACCACCCGAAAATGGTAGACGGTGGCCTCTGCGAGTCCGGTCAATGTGCACGCGTGTGCCTCAGCCAGCCCGCCACCGGCCACCACGCTGTCCCCGTAATCGGACGTCAGACCGAAGTAGGACGTGGCGTCGGCCGGTCTGTCTGTAGTCCATTCGATGACGGCCCAGTTTATTCCGATACCTGTGACGGCAAGCCCGCTCATCTCGAGCGGATCGAAGCCGGCATCGAACGTGTGGTCACCGGAGAATACGGTCTCGCCGAACTCATCCTCGCTCCGCACGCGGTAGTGGTAGGTGGCGCCGGGATCGAGTCCGGCGACTGTGACCGAGTGGTCGAGGACCATCGCAGGGGCAAGCGGTGAGACTGTTCCGTATGAGGTGTCAAACCCGTACTCGATCTGCGAATCCGCGAGCCTGTTGGTCTCCCAGGTCACTTCGACCGAGGTCATGGCGACTGTCGCAACGACGTCGGTCACGGTGAGTGGTGTGCGAGCAGTCCGGAAGACGCCGTCTACAGAGAACGCGATCCCCCCGGATCCGTCTTCACTGCGCACTCTGAAATGGTATGAGGTGTCGGGATCGAGTCCCGTTATCGTCACGCTGTGGTCAGTGACCTGGGCAGGGTCGATGCCTGTCTCCTGGCCGTAGAATATCGTCTCTCCATAGATGATCTGAGAGTCGGACGCTCTGTTGGTCTGCCATGTTACCGTTGCCCACGTAACGGAGATCTCAGCGACCGTCACATCTGAGATGACAAGCGGGTCTGACACCGTCGTGAACTCGTGATCCCCTGACACGGCCGTCTCGCCGCCACCGGTGTCTGAGAGTACTCTGAAGTGGTAGGTCGCTCCCGATGACAACCCCGTCAGCGTTACGGCGTGTTCGGTGGTCAGCTCTGGATCGGTAAGGGTCGACAGTCCGTAGGAATCGGTGAGGCCGTACTCTACTCTGGAGTCCGCCGGCAGATTGGTGCTCCAGTGGATGATCGCCGTGTCGGTCGTGATGTTGTTGGTGTAGATGCCTCCGATAATCAGATCCCCGGTCGCGCTCACGAAGACGGTGTGCGGACCGGGCGGAAGCCCAGCGTCGTCAACCTGGAATGTGATGATTCCATCACTGCCCGATATGACAGGATTCTCAGGAAGCTGTTCACCACCGACCGTGACATCGAACGCAGTGCCGGGCTCTACACCGATGATGATGTGCGAGCTGAGCGCCCGCTCCCCCGATGAACTCGCCAGCGCGGGAGCCGCAAAGACCATCATGAGAAGTCCGGCAGCCATCGCCGCCACAGGTCGACGCAATATGCTCAAGAGCGCTACTCCGGAAGACGCCTCTCCAAGACCTGGAGGATAATCGGGACCCGCGGGACCAGAGGCGGGTGCATAGGGGGTAGCCAGTACGGTGAGGTACTGCGGTCGGCCCTTGTGGGGGTCAGTAGGCCGACCTCGCGACCGAGGCTTATCGAGTGCCTGCAGAGCCCCGGCGGATCCCGATTATGTGTTTCTTCCCTCCAGGCGAAGCTGTATTAGCTTCACCCCACTATCCAAGTTGCACAAGTTGTGCCAACTGGTAAGTAACAGAGCATCTGTCACTTCCGTTTGGGCCAGAGGGCGCGACACGCCCGGCAGTGTCCCTGGATAGGAGCCTAAGTCCCCATAGACACGTCAGTTAGGGTGGGGCTCTGTTTCGTTCGCTGGGAGTGGATCGTGCGGGGTCCTCAAGACATAAGGAGAGGCCCACCCATGCAACATACGGGTGGGCCTCATTAAAGTCTGCTCACGGACTACGGTGTGACGTCCTGCCTCGTCAGGGCATCGGCCTTGGCGATCCGAACACGCTGTCGGAGAGCGCGCTCGCACCGAACGAGTCAACGACGGCAACCTGATACCAGTAGATTATCGAGTCGATCAGCGACTCGTGCGTGTAGAACGTCTCCCCCACATCGGTGATCCTGGCGATCAGGCGCTTGCCTTGCCAGTTGGGCGGATCCGGTGGGACCTCTTCCCAGCCGAGCACCTCGTACGCCATGAAATCATCTTCCTCGCTCTGGGACCAGGACAGCTCTATCGACGTCGAATCCGCCGCCCAGGGCTCGTAGATAACGACCGGATCGGGAACCTCATTGATAAGAGTGGTACCGGCAACCTCGTTGCTGATCACCGACTGGCCGATATCGTCTACCACATAGACTGCGTAGTAGTAGGTGGAGTCGGGCTCCAGACCACCATCCGTATAGTTCGTCGTGTTCTGTCCGGTGATCTCAGAGAGGAGTTCGATCTCTGTGGATATCTCCACGCCCGGGATGTAGGAACGATACACTCTGTACCTGTCGAAGTCGTAGTCGTTGTTCTTCGACCATGAGAGTGCGATGCGCCGCTTGGAGACCGCGACCGGCAGATCGAGTTCAACGGGCTCCGGCGGCTCCAGAATGGTCACTGTCCCGATGGCCTGAAGCGGCTCAGCATCATTGCCGACCTCGTCGGAGAACCTGCCCATGACAACGGCCGAGATAATCTCGCTCCCTGCCTCCACAGCGAAGTCCCGCTCGTAGATGCCATCGTCCGCGATGGAATCCCCCCCGGTCCCGTCGTCCAGGAGGCCTATTCCCACCGCCACGCTCCCGATGTCAACCTCTGCATAGCCATAGGGCTCACCGGCGTCGAGCAGGAAATGAATGGTCTCACCGACGCTCATTGGATCTCCACCGGTGTCCTCCGAGACCAGCTCGATGAACGCCGTGGTATCGAGTTCGATGTCATCGCTAACAACCTGCGATTCGTTGTCCTCCGAATCGCGGAAGCGAGCATAGACCGTCTTCGCTCCGTCACCCACGGGCAGCTGCCAGGAGAAGGTTCCATGGTAGGGCTGCCACTGTCCCCCGGACATGTCCGCTTCGTTCGAGAACATCATGAGTGCAACAGTGCTCGATGCCGAGGACGTGATCGTCACGGTCCTAGACCCCGTCTTCCTCCGTCCGCTGTCCAGTGAGATGCTGAAGATCCGGGGCGTTGCGCTCATGGCGTACGACCTCGCACCCTCGAGCCCGTTGCGGTTCACGCTCGAGACCTTGTACGAATACTCCTGGCCGTTACGGACCTCATCGTCCTCGTACTCCATCTCATCGGAGGATGCGAGGAGCTCGTAATCCTCGCTCTCATTCCCGACAACCTCCCACCGGTAGATCTTGAACTCCTCGATGCCCGTCGTATCACCAACGGACCACGAGAGCACAACAAGCCTGTCGGCCACAACGGCTCCCAACCCGGAGGGTCGAGATGGCTCCACCGACGCCGATGTCGGGTGATCCGGATCCAGGGGATTTGAGTGCTCCGGTGATGCCAGGTCCAGGAGGCAACCGTAGAGAAAGACCGCGGCAGCACCCAAGAGAACCAGGAGAAGCACTGAGAATCGTTTCATTGCATACCTCCCTCAAGCAGTGCGCGATTAGAAATGGACTGCCAGGCCGAATGTGGCCCCATCCGGCTCAAGCGTGGCGTAGAGCCCGGGCCTTGAGAGACCAGGCTCCTCTGCGTAGGCGCCACCACCCGGCTCCGGGGACAGAAAGAACGCGTCGGCGATGTTCACGACCCAGACAGCCGCGGCCGCGTATATCAGGCGCCTTCTCAGAAGATATCTGTCCTCGTATTCATCGAATTCCTTGAGCATGGCCTCGTAGGTGCTCTCCATCTCATCTATCTCAGTAGCATCCTCGTACGCGGCCTTGGCTCTGAGGTAGTCTGACTCCTCCCGATTGCTCTCGGCATCTGCCCATAGGGCGGCACCGATGACCAGCACCTCCACGGCTGCGAATGCCGACCCCTTCACATTCTGCTCCGTATAGAACTGCCCCCAGCCTGGCAGTATCGCCGACCGGAGAGCAGCTGCCGTCGGAGTCTTACGGGTGAGCCTTACGAAGATCGAATCGCGATGTGTCGCGGATAGCACCGTCCGCCCGTGCCAATCGGCATAGCCGAACTTGAATGCGTTGATATCGTAGATGCCCTCGAGTCCTCTGTCGAGGCGCCAGGGCGTTATTCCGCGCAGCACGTGATCGCCACTGAGTTCGACGATCACACCCGGAGGCTCTGACGTGATCACAACACCTGCCCCCGTCTCTGCCCACGCGGTCCCTGGAACCGGGACGAACGCTGCCAGCACCAGGAACAGAAGGACTGTCGCTATACCCCTCATGATCAGCTCCTCGCAGAATACCCACCGTGTCTTTGAGTCCGCCCACCGGCACTGGCCGGGCGGCGTGAGTCTATGACTACGACCTTCGTATGTCAATCCCATCGCGGCCGGCCGTACCCACGCGGCCACTGTCTAGTCGGCCGCGCCGTTACGGTACTTGTAGTCCCCAGGCTTGAGCCCG
This sequence comes from Candidatus Eiseniibacteriota bacterium, assembly GCA_030630395.1. Lineage (GTDB taxonomy): Bacteria > Joyebacterota > Joyebacteria > Joyebacterales > Joyebacteraceae > Joyebacterum. The sequence continues at coordinate 455 of DAOVNE010000134.1, read as the reverse complement.
TGCTTCCTTATGAGATCGTACATCGTCGGGCGGCTGACCCCGATCGATCTGGCGGCCCTGCTCACGTTCCCGGCGCTCTTCCTGAGCGCCGCAGCCACCATGCCGCGTTCGAGTTCGTGCCTGGCGGCACTCAGGGTCTGCTCCCCGCCCTCATCTTCACGGGCCAACCCAAGATCGGAGGCCGCTATCACTCCACTCCGACTGGACAGGACGGCTCTTCTGACTCGGTTCTCGAGTTCGGTCACATTGCCCGGCCATCCATGGGCGAGCAGCGCGCGCACGGCCGCGTTCCCGAAACCGCGCGAGTGATGCCCGTGTAACCCGGAGATGCGACTGAGGAACTCGTCGGCGAGCAGAAGAACATCCTCTCCCCTCTCGTTCAGAGGAGGAATCTCTATGACGTGCGCGCCGGTGAATCCGTACCCCGATGAGATGTGATCGGCATCCGCAGGAGG
>DAOVNE010000206.1 GCA_030630395.1 Candidatus Eiseniibacteriota bacterium | reverse complement strand
ACTGTTGCTCCTTCCGCCGGACCTTCTCGTCAACGCCGGACCCCTCCCACATGCCGTCGGATCGCCCCGACGCGCCAGGCGGTCGCTCGGATTCTGAGCAAGCCCACACGGCGTTTCTGGAAGACAGGACCTCGAAGATCGTTCTGAGCGATATCATTCCGCCTCCGTCCGAGCCCAGGCGTGTGGACTCTCACTGCGTACTCACCGATCCGATGGACACCCCGAACAAGAGACGGAGGATCTCGGTGCGAACTCGCGACGACAGTATGTCGCGCAGCATGCTTACATTGCATGAGGATACCATGCAATGCACTGGTCACACCAGTCAAGAGGGAATCCGCCTAGCGCCCAGCCTCCCTCACTCCCTTCAGCCTGGTCCCCGTTTTCACTCACCCACGTTCGGCCTGAGCGATGGATCAAGCCACTCCTCAACCCAGCCGTATACGGCGGGTATGACGAAGAGCGTGAGCAGCGTCGATGTCGTGAGGCCGAACACGACCACAGTCGCGAGCGGCCGCTGCACCTCAGACCCCATCCCGCGCGAGAGGAGAAGCGGCAAGAGACCAAGAACCGTTGTCACGGCCGTCATGAGAACAGGGCGGAGCCTCAAGAGGGCGCCCTCGACGAGCGAATGGAGCGGAGAGGTTAGCGCGCAGATTCTCTCGCCCTGATTGAAGACGAGCACTCCGTCATTCGCGAGGTTCGCGGCGTAGCGTGAGACGATGTAGGCATCTTCGACCGTGAACGCGAAGAAGAGAGCACACACCACGACGAAGAACACGGCGACGACGACTGCAATGGGACGTGGACGAGACAAAGGGAGCCTTCTTCCTCCTGCCGCGACGGTGTGCCCTCCCGGTCATGGCTGGGGCGAAGGGCCACACTGGTCGAACACGCCCCGGCAGTTCTACGATCCACCGGGGGGTACGCGCCAAACGCGAAGCCGCCGTCCATCCGCATCCGTGGGGAACGCGTGGATCGTCTCCAGGCCGGCTGTCAGCTCGTTCTCTTGGTAGTCAACGATGTAGCGTACATCATTGGCCAACAGGTAGTCGGCAAGGCTCTGCTGCCCGCTCAGCACGTTCTCGTAGAACTCCACGCTGTTAATGAGCCCGTCCAGATTGATGACCGACTGAGGTGAGTAGAAACCGAGCTGCCCCGCGTTCCAGGAGGCACATATCGAGTCCCTCGGTAGATTGTTCGCCATCCAGATGGCCGCGCGGTACCTGATGGCAGGCATGCTTGTGGGATCGACGCCTGGAAGTGCAAGCATACGGACGACGGAGAGAACGACGAAGACCATCCCAAGGGATGCCATGACCCAGTCCGCGGCTCCTCGGCCCACACCATCACGAGCGGCGCCTCTTCTGTCCAGTCCCCGGCCAAGTCCTCTCAGTATGGTCCTCGCGATCGCGATCGTGATGGTGCAGACCGCTCCACAGAGTGTGATAATCCAGAATACGTAGAGCGGGGATCGGTACCAGACGAAGTACTCATGGTACCGCGCTCCGGAGATCACGATGGCCACGTGGTAGATTCCCACAGCGACAGCCAACGTAGGCCATGTGCGTCTGAGCGCCGCCGACCACAACACCTCGCTGGACCTTCTCGCAAGCGCGGCTCCGACAGCGACCATGGACGTGAGACTGAGAGCGATCTTGACGAGTGGCGGCGCCAGGCGGGACGGTAGAACGGCCGGGAAACTCAGCACGAGCATCTCACGCGCTGTTTTCAGTAGCGGCGCCGATTCACCGGGCCAGGAGAGCTTGACTAGAGCGGACACCGGGAGATGGCTACCCCCCATCAGGTAGAAGGCAGCCAGCATGACCGCTACGCCCAGACCACCGATGAACACGGACACCCCTACGTGCCTAGCCTCTCGGCCCCAGATCCCGCCCGTGCTCCCTGGACCACGCAGGAGCGCCACAGTGCACATCAGGTAGATGACGATGGAGCAGACTGCTGAGTCAAGACGCGTCCAGGCATTCAGGACGAGGACGATCGTCAGCGGCAGGATACTCGCCCTCTGCCCGTGATGAAGCCGATCGAAGAACTCCGCCGCCTGCCAGACAACGCACCAGAACACGAATGCGTGCAGAGAGTTCTCGAGAGCTAGCCAGTACGGGCCGGCAGCAACCAGCATCGCCCACAACCCTCCCATCAGAACCGCGAGGGCTGGGCGCCTCACGAGAATCGCCAGTCTCCAGATGACCACGTAGCATAACACGTTGAGAGCGAAGCTGGAGATGAGCGAAGCATGCAGGAGATCCAGCTTCGTCCTCGAGACAACAGACAGGAGATAGACGATCCAGAACCAGAGAAGTTGCACACCGTTCGTTCTGTTGATGCCGTCGAACGTGACGAATCCAGATTCCTTGGCGTTCCAAGCCGTCTGCACATAGTAGTAGGTGTCGTCGTTTGTGAGCGACGAGGCAACGTACTCGACACCGTTCGTGAGAAGCGAGGCCTGCAAGAGGAACTGCCCTACGGCCAGACACAGAAGCAGCATACCCGCGGCTCGTGCGACCCTGGGACTCGCTGTCACGGGGCCATCTCCGATCCTGTCCGCGAGGATGGGCGGTGTGTGCACGTCATGGCGGCCTCCCGGGGAAGTCATGCGTCGGGGCGCGTGTCCATCCAGTACTTGCCAGCAAATCGTAGTACGGGGGTGCGCTCGAAACAACTCGCCTCACCTGACAACGACGATCTTCCCCCGAGCGCGCTCCGAATCCGCCTCCACACGGTAGAAGTAGATACCTGCCGGCACTTCCACGCCGTCGTCGTCCGTCCCTCTCCATTGAACAGTCTGCCGGCCCGCAGGACGGACTTCGTTTACGAGCGTGCACACCTTGCGCCCGCTCGCACTGAAGATGCGGAGCAGAACCTGGGTCCGTCGCGCCGGATCGCCACCGATGACAAACGAGATCGTGGCGCTCGCGTTGAATGGATTCGGCCAGCTGGCGGATGCCCGGAGCGATGTGCCGGGCTCTTCAGGCTCGGCCACGGACGTGAGATCGGTCTCCTTCGAAAACGTGTCGAGCACCTCACGAAACGTTCCGTCGGGATGAAAGGCCATCATCCGAGCGCTCATCGTTCCCTCGACGACCTCGACCTGGACGTACTCGTGAACCAGTCCGCCCTCGATATCGGGCGCGACATCGTGGTACCCACCGACGGTCATGTGGGACCAGTCGCGAACGAGGGGCTCCGCATGATCGAGCCAGCTTCCCCCACCGGCCACGCAGTAGTAGACGCCATTCTGAAATCCACGATTGTACCCGTGCATGTGTCCACTGAAGCAAACGTCCACGCCGTACTGCTCCATGAGCGGCACGAGGTCATCGCGCAGGTTCTGCTGGCCATCGTACCATCGCTCGACATACGGGGGCCGGTGGACGAAGAGGAAGGTGAACCGGGCATTCTGTGCCTCGGGTGACTGGAGATCCTGCTCGACCCACCCCGGGACGTCATCGTTCTCGAGCAGGTAGTCGATGCAGATGAAGTGACAACCTCCGTAGTCGAACGAGTAGCTCCCGTAGCCCGCGTGGAACGGCGCCCCGCGGTCCTTGCTGGGCAGGTCGGCGAACTTCCGGATAACCGCGCTGCTCGTGTACCCGTCGTGATTACCCCAGGCGGTGAAGAACGGCCGGTCCCGCCCACCCACGTGAGAGATGGGACGATCGACATGGAACACGCGCGTGTCGGTGTAGCTCGCACCGATTTCCGCCAAGTCCCCACAGGTCACTGCGAAGTCCACGCCCCCATCCACCATGTGATCGAGCATGGCCCTCGTCGGGTCGGTCGGGTCGCGGGTGTAGTCGCCATGGTTGTATCCCTGGCTGTCGCTCCACACCCCGAACGAGAAGTCCGCGTCCCCACCTGGGGCGGTCACGAACGTGCGATCCTCGGTCGCAGATGCCCCCGAAACCACACTGTAGTGATACGTAGATGACGACACAAGGCCCGAAAGCACTGCGGTGTAGATGCGGGTCCCGTTT
>DAOVNE010000266.1 GCA_030630395.1 Candidatus Eiseniibacteriota bacterium | reverse complement strand
GCGGATCCCGCCGCCTATCTCGAGGCGCTCTACGGGAAGTGCGATGCCATCCTGGGTGCCGTGCTTCTGGGGCTCGCCCAGAACACGCCGCTTATCGTTCTCTCGGACCACGGGTTCGCGCCGTGGTACAGGGAGTTTCATCTGAACAGATGGCTTTACGATGAGGGGTATCTCGTTCTCAAGCCTGGGACAAGTCCGGAGCAGGTTGAGTGGCTGATCGGAGTCGACTGGGGGCGCACTCGCGCGTTCGGGCTCGGCATCAACGGCCTCTACATCAACACGAAGGGACGGGAGGCTTCTGGGATCGTGGAGCCGGGTGACGAGGCACGGGAGCTGATCGATGAGATCGCGGCCAAGCTTGAGACGCTCAGGGATCCGAGGACGGACGCAACGATGGTCGTTCGGGCGTACAAGGCGGCCGAGGCGTATCACGGCCCGTACAAGGCGACGGCGCCGGACATCATCATGGGCTATGGCTGGGGCTATCGTGGTTCGGACCAGACGGCCGGCGGCCAGGTCCCTTCGAGCGTTGTCAGCGACAATACGAAGAAATGGAGTGGAGACCACTGCGCCGACTATCACCACGTGCCCGGCGTGCTCTTCACCAACAGAGCATTCTCGCACGAGGAGCCATCACTCTACGACATGGCCCCGACGATTCTCGGTGAGTTCGGTATCGGCAAGCGGGAGTGGATGATCGGACGCTCTGTGTTCGAGTAGGGCGATGAAGGAGGACTTACGATGTTCGGTGGAGGCATCAAGATCGACAAGGACCTTCTCGAGAAGGTGAAGAAGTACGCGGAGATGGCGGGCTACTCATCGGTGGAGGAGTTCGTTACGCACGCGCTTGAGAAGGAAATATCGCAGCTTGAGGAGTCCGACTCTGAAGAGGAGATCAAGGAGAAGCTCAAGGGTCTCGGGTACATCTCGTAGTCGCACCTCCATCGGTCAGCACAATGAGAGAGACACATGTGGCCAGTGCTTAGAGTCATAACGAAGGCGTTCGATATCGTTCTCGCACCGTTTGCGGGGATACACCCGATCGTGGGTCTCCTCGTCGTCTCCGTTGTGACCGGCGTCGTGATGCTCTTCATCTTCGGCAAGACTTCGAACCAGAAGATGATCGCGGCGACGAAGGACAAGCTCAAAGCGCACATCATGGAGATGTGGATCTTCAGAAACGCTCCTTCGGTGATGTTCCGCGCGATGGGCAGCGTCGTGCGCTTCAACCTCCAGTACCTCAAGCACTCTCTCAGGCCGATCGTGTTCCTTTTCATTCCTGTACTCTTCATCATGGTGCAGCTCGGCATCAGATACGCGCATGAGCCTCTGGCCCCCGGGGATGTGACCGTCGTGACGGTCGCGCTCGCGGATGGTGTGCGTGCCACGGAGGCCGACATCACGCTCGAGACTCCCGATGGCATCCGCATCGTCTCGCCCGCACTCAGGATGGATACTGCAGGCGAGATCGAATGGAAGATAGCGGCCGATCGCTGCGGCACGCGTGCGCTTTCGGTCGTCACGCCGGACGGGACGATAAACAAGGTGGTCGTTGTCGGCGAGGACCTCGGTACCGTGAGGTTCGCCTCACTCAGGCCGAGGGCCGGGACCTGGAGCGCGTTTCTCTATCCTGCCGAACAGCCGATTCCGCGAGACTCCATCGTGCACTCGATCACGGTTCACTATGAAGAGAAGCAGGGGCTTCTCTTTGGTCTCACCTTCCACTGGCTCTGGATCTTCTTCGGGATCTCGGTCATCGCCGGCTTTGCCCTCAAGGACCTCTTCGGGATCGAGGTGTAGCAAGATGAACGATGCCCGCATTGACCTTCATCTTCACACGACGGCGTCCGATGGGACTCTCACTCCGGAAGAGCTCGTGCTTCGTGCGAAGGAACGCGGGCTTACCGCCATGGCCATCACGGATCACGATACGATCGGAGCAGTGAAGGACGGGATGGCGGCGGGGGAGAAGCATGGCATCGAGGTTGTAGCGGGCACCGAGATAGGTATCGCGCACGATCCCAAGCGGCATCTCATCGAGACGGACATCCTTGGCTATTTCATTGACCCCGACCACCCCGAACTGATCGAGGCGCTCGACCTTCTTCAAAAGGCCAAGAACGACAAGCTCTACAAGCAGCTCGCCGTGCTCGCCCAGAACGGCTACGAGATAGAGAGCACGGAGGTACTTGCCGTGGCGGCCGGCGACACGGTCCGGCGTCCGCACATCTGGAAGATCCTGAGAGAGCACTATCCGAGTTTCCGCGCCGACGTGTTCTTTGAGAAGACATCGTTCGGCGGAGACTGGTACGTCACGAAGGACTTCAGTCTATCGCTCGAGGCGGCAGTGGACATCATCGAGCGGGCGGGCGGCGTTCCTGTTCTCGCTCATCCGGGCGTATACAACGAGGTGTTCGCGAAGCGCGGCACGCTCATTGATCCAGATGTCGATAAGACGATCGCGACGTGTGTTGGAGCGGGAGTGAAGGGGATCGAAGTCTACTACAGCTACAACAAGAACAGACCCTACTGGGACGGCGACTCCCTGATCAGCGAAGAGCAGTGTTCGGAGCTCATCGGCCACTACGCGTCCCTGGCCGAGAGCCACGGCGTCCTCAAGACTGGCGGGACCGACTTCCACGGTGCGAACAAGCCGCAGATCGAGGTGGGAGAGGTCGAGGTTCCGTACTACCTGCTGGAGGAGCTTCGCGCCGCACGGCCTGCGTGACCGCGTCCGAATTCCGCGCTGTCTGAATCTCGAAGCATCAGTAGCTGGGCGTGATCGACTCGAGGGCGGCACGGGCCGGGGCGAACGATGGATTGATCTCAAGGGCGAGGAGATACTGTCTCCTCGCTTCGTCGTTTCTCCCAAGTCTCTCGAACAGGCGACCACGATTGTAGTACGGGTCGATCATGGTCGGCGCTAGCTCGCCGGCGGTATTGAGTGCTGCGAGCGACTCCTCGAACCGACCGGCCTCCCGCTCTGCGACTCCCAGGTTGTTCCAGAAGACGGGCTCGTCCGGGTCGAGTTCGGTTGCCCGGGTGAACTCATGGGCGGCGAGATCCGGTTCCCGCGACATGTTGTAGAACTTCCCCAGCGCATCGTGCGCCTCGGCCGACGATGGTCTTCGGTCGACCGCCATTCTGAGTTCGGCGCGCGCCTTTTCCATCCTGCCCATCGCAATGAACGCTTCACCGAGTCTGAGGCGGGCCGGGACCTCCGGCTGTCCGGCCCTGAGGGCCCGCGAAAAG
>DAOVNE010000179.1 GCA_030630395.1 Candidatus Eiseniibacteriota bacterium | reverse complement strand
TCCGTCTCAGCTTTGAGAATCCGCACGATACATACGAGCGTGCACGCGGCTACGTGGTTGTCGTGGCCGGCTACACGAAGTCCAATGGTGCGGTGACGGGGGTCTATCCATGGAACGTGGAACTCATCGACGGCCTGCCGAGCGACTACTCTGACGGCGCACACCTGCTCTTCCGCCGCGACCAGGAGATAGAGGGCTTCATTCCGTACGAGAACACCGAGGGGTACTTCAACAGCCTCAGACTCCTCGTCTACTCTGAAGACGGGGAGAAGCTGCGCGATCAGACCTACGGGCTGGATGTGACGGGCAGGCCCACGGGAGTTCAGGAACCGAAGCCACAATTCGATCTATAGATGCGTATGGGAGGGAACAATGGGCAAGGAAAAGGTAGGACACAGCGACATGAAGAAGGCGCAACTCTCCAAGAAGGAGAAGCGCCAGAAGAAGAGGGAGAAGAAGGAGACGAAGAAGACTGGACTCATCTAGTCTCGTCTTCTCAGCCGGCCGCACGAGGCGGCTCGGTCTGAGTCGCTAGTCCCACGACACCGTCAGATCCTCATCGGGGAAGAACTCGGTGAACCGTCTGTAGTAGACGACCGTGTCGCCGCGTGACTCAGTGCGATCAGGGGTGAAGGACAAGAGAACTCCCCCAAACGAGGCCGGAATCCGAAACTCGAACTCCGCGAGCTCGATCGGCCGCTCCCAAAGCTTCGTGGTCGTGACGATGTAGATGGCGCGGCGCGTGCGTATCTCCTGAACATACCTGACCTTGATGAGCTTCTCCTCACGCGGGGTGAAGCTCATCGTCCATTTGACATCGGTCTCCCCGCGCACGAAGCCGAGCGGTTCGAAGCTGCCCTGTCTCTCTTCCCACACCTTGGTCTGGAACGGGTACAGGTGATGCCTGTCCACAGGGAACGGGTAACTGATCCCAACCGTCGAGCTCTCATCAGAGTCGTTCCGGAAGTAGTAGAGGGCCGTCACCGTCGTGCGCGTCGCGGACGGTTCGACCGTCACGTACTCGCGATAGAACCGGACCTGATTCTGACGGATCGACGCGAGGTCGCTGTTCCCCGCGGGGGGAGTGCCGGAGTCATTCTGGCATCCAGAGATGAGCGGAATGAGCAGAGCCGCTGCGAGGAACAATCCACCGGCCAGACGCTTCACTTGCTGTGCCTCCCGAATGTGTGTCGCCCTCCCGGTTGCCGTCGGCAGAAGGCCGAGGTGGAATCGAGAGGGCGATCTCAGGCTATCCGCAGATCCTGAGGCCTGTTACCCGCGCGTCTACAGGTAGATGAAACCGGCGAGGGTTGTCTGAGTCGCAAGTGAGAACGACCCGAAGTACGCGCCGAGACCTACCTCGCCCTCGATGCTCAGGTGCTTGGTTATGAAGTACTCCGCGCCAAAGACACCCATGACACCGAACGATGTATGGCTGTCATCGCCACCATCGCCGCCTCGCTCGTCCGCGGTCTTGTACTCCGGCAAATCGAAATCGTAGCCGCTCACACCTCCGGAGGTGTGGCCGATGCTCACCCTGCCTCCCCAGTAGGGCTGGAACTGACTGTCGGTGCCGTTCAGGAAGAGCACACCCGCGCCCAAGCCGATGTCGGAACTCGAATTGCCGCTGTCCGACCACGTGCTGAGCGAGAGGGCGACTTCGAGCGCCATGTTGTCACCGAGCCGGGCTTTCCCGACGATCGGGCCGGAACCGCTGGGCAGGAGAATCCCTCCCACGGCAAAGCCGTCGCCGTAGCCTCCGGCGGTTGCCAGGAGAGGAAACACGAGCAGGCTCAGAAGCACCAGCGCCGTCAAAGTACGAAGCGACATGAATGCCCTCCTTCCGGGGCGAATGATCGCCGCGGTTTGTGAAGTGCGTTAACTACGGCCGTCTGCCGATTCTGCAGCATACTAGCACCGGGGGGCCGGAACTGTCAAGCTGCCGCCCGTAGCGCCATTCCGCTTGACGCGGGTGCTGCCGCGTGTTACGTTTTGTTGGAGAATCTGCAGGCCGTCGCGGTAGAGGACCACGCTGGAGCGATCGCGACAGGGGCCGATCTGATCCGAAAGGAGCAACAGATGCCCAGCACACAGGAAGTAGGCGAGCGACTCAAGGCCGTTCGGAAGAAGAGGGGAATGACCCTGAAGCAGGTCGCTGAGGGAGCGGGAATGTCTCCGACGCACATATCGGAGATAGAAAGAGGCAAGACCTCTCCGACTGTCGGCGCCCTCCGCAAGATTGCGGCTGCCCTTGAGAAGGACACCGCCTACTTCGTCGAAGAACGACCTCTTCCGAAGATCTCAATCGTGAAGAAGGAGAGCCGCGAAGCGGTGCTTCTGCCTGGAGTGGGTGAGACATTCATAACCGCGAAGGCGCTGACCCAGGGGATTCCGGCCGGGCGCGTTACCGTCGTCCTGATCGAGCAGGATGAGGGCGGGAGCATGAGGCTTGAGGAGCATCCCGGAGAGGAAGCGCTCCTGATGATCAGTGGTGAGGCCAAGGCGGAAGTGGGGGACGACGAGTTCGTCGTCAAGAATGGTGACTGCCTGCACTACTCCGCCCGTCTCAATCGCTCGATCACATTCACGGGTAAGGGAAGAAACAAGGCTCTGTGGGTGAAGGTCGTGCCCGGTGCCATCAAGTGGTAGTGACGGGAAGACTGTTTCAAGAAAAACGCCGGACGTCCATTGTGGGCGTCCGGTTGTCACGTCAGGGTTGTGATGTAGCGGCTTCCGTGTGACGGTTGTCAGAGCGCGACGCGAAGCGAGAAGCGCATCGTGTTCTCCAGATAACCGAACACGTATGCGAAGTCCACCGAGAACGTCGTGCTACCGACCGGAATGCTTGCCCCCGCGCCGAGAGTGTACTCCTCGAGCTCGCCCGGAGGCAGATCCCGCACATAACCGCCCCTCAGCGAAGCGACATCGAATACTCTCACCTCCGCACCGGCCATGAGGCGATCGGGGTTGTCCTGCCTGAGCGATTTGTCCAGATCCAGCTCAAGCGAGACCGCCTCTCGCGGACTCACCATGAGTCCGAACGCTACCGTCGCCGGCACGCTCTCATCGTACGCTCCACTGGTGGACGAGTTCCACTTGAGCGAGCCCACGAGATCACGCGCTCGAGCTGCCACCACCACCGACTCGGTGAGTGGGACGAGAAGGCCCAGGTCGAGTGAGAAACCGAGCGCGCTGCCACTGACCTGTTCCTCCGTGCCTGCATTGCCGCCGAACGATGCCCATCTCGTGCGTGCCGATGCACCCGCCGAAATGTGCGTCGCGGGAAGCCACGGTGTTGTCAGGATCGCGCGGGAGACTCCCACGAGCGCTGTCGTCTCGGTGAGAACCTCATCTCCTGAGTAGATGAGTCCGACACCGAGCGTGTAGCCACCGTTCATGCGGATGGCGCCGCTCAGGGCGGAGTAGGGGACGAGTCCCATCTGGTCGCCGTAGGTAGCAGTGAACTCCCTCGGTGTTTCGGAGCCCTCGAGCCCGGCCGGATTCCAGAAGATAGACTCGGCGCCCATGGATCGCGCGGTGACTGCTCCAGCCATCGCGACCGATCTCGCCCCTATGCCTGTCTCGACAAACGCCGCCGGTATGTCCGAGAGTTCCTGCGCACGCGCGTTCGTGGCACACAGCCAGACCACCAGGAATGCCATGGCGATGAGGCTTGCGAGGAGATGTCTGGTCTTGCTTGAGAGACCCATCGTTCTACCGCCTACTTGACAAGCACGAGTGTGGCAAGCACCCGGGCCGTGCCGGTTGGATCCTTCGCCGATACCTCGACCACGTAGCGGCCGTTTCTCGCCTTTTCCCCCGCGTCGGTGAGACCGTCCCACTCGACAGATGCCCGTCCCTTGCCCTGTGGCTCATTGGTCAACAGTTCTCTCACCGGTTGTGCCGCCATGTTGAACACCCTGATCGTCACGAACGGCATCCTCGCCTCGTTCGACGAGAGCGTATAGGAGATGAGGACCGGACCGTTCGCGGGAGAGAATGGGTTGGGCTCGGCCGAGACGTCGGAGACTCCGAGCGATCCCGATCTGGATGCGGTCGCGTACTCGGCCAGGGACTCCATATGTGTTTCCATGTCGCTGCCGACATGCGCCGCGTCAATGAACTCCCACTCGAGCATGGCCTTGTTCCAGCGGACCATTCGCGCACCGTCTGTCGGTGACGGCAGTATCAGAAGCGGAAGGTGGTTCTCCTCGAATGAGAGGCCGTGCGGCTTGAACCGGTAGCTGGACTTATGAACCTCGTACTCGCGCGCGAAGCGCTTCGCGTTCGGGAGCACGTCGTGTGACAGATAGATGCTCTTCGT